>NZ_JBEYTW010000124.1:0-24894 GCF_040643275.1 Spirillospora sp. NPDC047418 | reverse complement strand
GACTTCTGCGACGGCCTCCTGGACGCCATGCCCACCACCGGCGCCGACGACATCGCCATGATCGCCATGCGGGTCAGGCTCTAGGATCGTGCCGCGCGGGCCCGGAGGAACGAGGGCGGTGGACGGGCCGCAGGGTGACCTTGCGGATGAGGTGGACGTCGGTGAGCGGTCCGGTGGACGCGGCGAAGCCGAACTTGAAAGTGTCCGGGACGGGCGTGGGGACGCGGAACCGCAGCACCCGCTGGAAGCCCGCACCGTCCTGGAAGTCGATGTCGACCGTCGCCACCGGGTCCGGCCTGGGCGGCACCGTGACGCGCACGACCCGTTTCACCGATTCCAGCAGCGCCTCGGCTCGCGCCGGGGCGACCCCGGCGGGCATCTTCCGCAAAGCGCCGTGCAGTCGTCCGGGAAGCGCGGACGGCCAGGGGCCGGTGTCCGTCTTGTTGCTCGTCGTGGCGTCGAGGGAGCAGTACCCCTCGGCGCCGTTCCCCGGACCGCGGGCGGTCACGACGTTGGGGCCGGGCGGAGGCGCCTGGAAACCCGTCCCGGCCGGGGAACGCCGCTCGCAGCCGTTCCCGCGCATTTCTCCATCGCCGAAGTAGTCGCCCAGCACGTCGAGCCCGATGCCGAGGTATCCGCCCTCGACACCCGGGACGATCTGACCGCCGGGCCTGCCGTCCGGCAGTTTCTGGGCGTAGCCGAGGCTCCCGCCGAAAGCGCCCGGGGTGGTGAGCCGTTCGGCGCCGTCGGTGAGGAAGAAGGAGATTCCGTCCGCCGGCGTCCGCGTCGTGTTCCCGTACTGCCACTGCTCGAAGGTCACCTCCAGCCCATCCGCCGCCGGAATCGGCGCGTCGAACAGCACGGCGCCGGTCTCCTCGAAATGGGCATCGGTGAGCTGGAGATACCCGCGCGGCGCCGCGCCGACCGGCGGGACGGGCCCGGCCGGGTCCGGGTGGCATCCGCCGAGCGGGTGGTTCGCGCCCTCCGCCACCGGGCCTCCGCGCCGCGCACCCGTCAGGCAGGCGGCCCCGTACCCGATGAAGCGCGCGTCCGCGGTGGCTCCGGTGAACGACTCCTCGACCGGCGCCCATCCCGGACCCCGGTGCGCCGCCGAGGCGGCCCCGGTCGACGAGACGACCGCGGCGATTCCGATCGCCGCGATGGCACGGGGCATCGCACATCTCATGCTCGAATCTTTCTTCTCGAATTCGCGAAATGATCCGCCTGCTGATCTCATGGGAACACGGCCCCACAGAGCGAACCGGACATTTCCACGCCCGTAGCGGCACGAGCACCAGATCATTGCAAATATGCGCGGCATCCCATCGACTGGTCACGCCTTCGCCAATACCCGGCACAGGGCGGGCAGTACAGGCACCAATAAGTGCGTCCGTGCCGTGTCAGGCGATGTAGACCTTGCGGAGGGTCTCGTGCACCACCCAGGTGGTGCGGTCGCCGGCTCGGAGCCGGACCACGGTCCCGGGCGACAGGTCGACGCTCTCGCCGTCCTGGAACGACACCGTGGCCGAACCGGAGACGACGACGAAGACCTCGTCGGCCTCGACGTCGGTGGCCGTGCCCGGCGTCATCTCCCAGACGCCGACTTCGACGCCCGCGACCGCGGCCAGGGCGCGCGACCCGGCCTCCGGGGCGCCTTGGACGACCGTGGACGGGTCCAGCGGCGTGGTCGGCACTGCGGCGGCGACGTCCAGTACACGGTTCATCCCGCCATCGTTCCGGGACGCCGGCACGGGCGGTGGCGACGGTCTGTCGTCAGTCGCCCCGCGCGCTGAACAGATCGTCGGCCACGAGCGCGACGTGCAGCGACACCCGGACGTCCGGGTCGTCGAGGTCGACGCCCAGCACCGCCTCGATCTTCGCGAGGCGGTCGTAGAAGGCCGCGCGGGACAGGTGCAGGCCGGCCGCGGCGTCGGTCTTGCTCGCCGGATGGTTCAGCAGTGCCCGCAACGCGGCGAGGAGGTCGGTCCTGGCTCCCTCGGCGCGGTCATGGTCCTTGAGGGGCGACAGTTCGCGGTCGACGAAGAGCTGAAGGCGCTCGTCCTCGCCGAACAGGGCCAGCAGACCGCGCAGGTGGAGGTCTTCGAGCCGGTGGACGTCCGGGTCGCGGTCGCGGCGGGCCTGCGGTGCCGCGTCGGCGACCTGGCCGGCCTCCGTCATCGTCCGGGCGATGCCGGAGCGGTCGGGAACCGGGCGGCCGGCCGCGACGATCACGTCGTGCCGCCGGGCGAGCCGTTCGCCGAGCCGGTCGGCCAGGGCGTCGGCGTCGGCCGAGGGCGCGACGGAGATGAGGACGCGCAGGTCGCGTTCGACCTCGCACACGAGGGCGGGCAGCCGGAGTCCGTGGGCGGCGCGGACGACCGCGGCCGCGACCTCGCCGGGGTCGGCCTGCGGGCGGCCGCTGATCCGCGGCCGGACGACCAGGCCCAGGAACCGGCGCCGCCGGGCCGGGAATCCCGCCAGCTCGCATCGGCGGAGCACCTCGGGCGAGTCCGGGTCGGTGCGCAGGCCGTTGAGGATCTCCCGGTGGGTCCGCCGCATCAGGTTGCCGCGGTCGCGGTCGTGCAGCCGGTGCAGGGCGAGCGCGGCGGCGGCGCGCTCGGCGACCGCGATCAGCCGCTGCGACGGTGGTGCGGGCGAGCCGATGACGAGGCGTCCCCAGTCCTGCTCGGTGGACCCGAGCCGGGTGACCAGCCATCCGTTGCCCGCGTCCCAGCCGGTGCGCCCGCCCACGGCGACCCGCTTGGAGCGGGCCGGCCATCCGTCCAGGAATCCGCTCATGTCCTCCGGACCCGCGAGGTAGTCGAGCGGCCTGTGCTCGGCGTTCTCGACCACGACGGGTCCGCCGGTCAGGCGCTGGACCGCCTGGAGGATCTCCGCCGGGCCCGCCTGGGCGAAGCTGAGCTCGGTGAACGTCTCGTGGACGCGCTGGGCGTCGCGAAGTTCCGCGAGCTGTTCATCGACGACCCGCTCGCCGATCTCCTGGGCGATCGCCGCGAAGCGCGTCTCCTGGTTGAGGACAACGAGCGGGACCGAGAGCGCCTCGCACGCCTCGACGAGGGCGGCCGGCGGCGCGGCGTCCCACCGGCGTCCCAGCTCCACGACGAGGCCGACGCTCTCGACCTCGGCGAGTTCCTGGACGAAGGCCCGCAGCCCCTCCTGGTCCGAATCCGGCGGGAGACCCGTGCCCATCGTCAGCACCAGGTCACCGGCGCGGAGCAGTTCGCCGACGTCGATGCGCTCGGTCGCGTGGACCCAGCGGATCGGACGCTTCAGGCCGGCCCGTCCCGCGACCACCTGGGGCGCGGCGCGCCGGAACGCCGGGAGCGCCAGCGCCTCGGCCAGGGTCACCTGAGCCACGAAACCAGCCCCCCGCTCGCACAGGGCGACACATTGTCGTCCCAATTGCCGTAAAGCCTACGTTCCGCCACCCGTGTGCAGGGACAACGCCGGAGAAGATGGAGCCATGGCAGCGAACATCGTGCATTGGGTCGACGGAGCCGAGTACCCCGGAACGGCGGACGCCTGGGGGCAGGTGACCAATCCCGCGACGGGCCGGGTGACGGGACGGGTCGCCCTCGCGGACGAGGCCGACGCCGCCCGCGTGATCCAATCCTCCGCCAGCGCCGCGACCGGCTGGGGAAGCACCTCTCTGGCCCGGCGCACCCAGATCGTCTTCGCCTTCCGCGAACTCCTCAACGCCCGCAAGGACGAACTCGCGGCGATCATCACCGCGGAGCACGGCAAGGCGCACTCCGACGCGCTCGGGGAGATCGCCCGGGGGCTGGAGGTCGTCGAGTTCGCCTGCGGCATCTCCCACCTGCTCAAGGGCGGCCACACCGACAGCGCCTCCACCAGGGTCGACGTGTACTCCAAGCGCGTGCCGCTCGGCGTGGTCGCCGTCATCAGCCCCTTCAACTTCCCCGCGATGGTGCCCATGTGGTTCTTCCCCATCGCGATCGCCGCGGGCAACGCCGTCGTCCTGAAGCCCAGCGAGAAGGACCCGACCGCCGCCAACTGGATCGCCGCGCTGTGGAAGGAGGCCGGCCTCCCGGACGGCGTCTTCAACGTCCTGCACGGCGGCAAGACGGCGGTCGACGCCCTGATCGCGAGCCCCCAGGTCGAGGCGATCAGCTTCGTCGGGTCGACCCCCATCGCCCAGTACGTCTACGAGACGGCCTCCAAGCACGGCAAGCGCGTCCAGGCGCTCGGCGGGGCGAAGAACCACATGGTCGTGCTGCCGGACGCCGACCTCGACCTCGCCGCCGACGCGGCGGTGAACGCCGGATACGGGAGCGCCGGTGAGCGCTGCATGGCGATCAGCGTCCTCGTCGCGGTCGACCCGATCGGCGACGACCTGGTCGCCCGCGTCGCGGACCGCACCCGCACGCTGCTCATCGGCGACGGCTCCGCGGAGGCGACCGCGGACGGCCGCGAGGTCGACATGGGGCCGCTGGTCACCGGTGAGCACCGGGACAGGGTCGCCGGTTTCATCGCCTCGGGCGAGGCCGCCGGCGCCAAGGTCGTCATCGACGGCCGCGAGGTCCGGCCGCGCGGCGACGGCGGCGGCTTCTGGCTCGGCCCGACGCTGTTCGACGACGTCACCCCCGACATGGGCATCTACCGCGAGGAGATCTTCGGGCCGGTCCTGTCGGTCGTCCGGGTCGGCTCCTACGACGAGGCCGTCGCCCTCATCAACGCCAACGAGTACGGGAACGGCACCGCCGTGTTCACCAACGACGGAGGTGCGGCCCGGCGTTTCGAGAACGAGGTCCAGGTCGGCATGATCGGCGTCAACGTGCCGATTCCCGTCCCGGTCGGGTACTACTCCTTCGGCGGCTGGAAGCGCTCCCTGTTCGGGGACGCCCACGCCTACGGCGCCGAAGGGGTGCACTTCTTCACCCGGAACAAGGTCGTCACCAGCCGGTGGATCGACCCGGCCAACCGGCCCGCCGGCGGCCTCGAACTGGGGTTCCCGCGCAATGACTGAGACCATGATCGAGACCGCGGCCCGGCCGGACGGCCGGGACTCCCCGACACCCGACCTGGCGACGACCTACGACGCGCAGCGCGCCTTCGACCTCGACCGCGCCCACGTCTTCCACTCCTGGTCGGCGCAGGCCGAACTCGACCCGATGGTCGTCAGCCGCGCCGAAGGCAGCCACCTGTGGGACGGCGACGGCAACAAGTACCTCGACTTCACCTCGCAGCTGGTCTTCACCAACCTCGGCCACCAGCACCCGCGCATCGTCGCCGCCGTCCGCGAACAGGCCGCGAACCTGTGCACGATCGCACCGGGATTCGCCAACGGAGCACGGTCCGAGGCCGCCCGCCTGATCGCCTCGCACACGCCGGGCGACCTCGACCACGTCTTCTTCACCAACGGCGGAGCGGACGCCAACGAGCACGCCGTCCGGATGGCCCGGCTCCACACCGGCCGCCACAAGGTCCTGTCGACCTACCGCTCCTACCACGGCGGGACGCAGCTGGCCGTCAACATCACCGGCGACCCCCGGCGCTGGGCCAGCGACAACGGCTCCACCGGGAACGTGCACTTCTTCGGCCCGTTCCTGTACCGGAGCCCGTTCCACTCCACCACCGAGGAGGAGGAGTGCGAGCGTGCCCTGGAGCACCTGGAGCAGGTCGTCGCCCTGGAGGGGCCGTCGACCATCGCGGCGATCATCCTGGAGTCCATCCCGGGTACGGCCGGGATCATGCTGCCGCCGGCCGGCTACCTGGCGGGCGTCCGGGAGATCTGCGACCGGTACGGCATCGTGTTCATCGCCGACGAGGTCATGTCGGGCTTCGGACGGGCGGGCAGGTGGTTCGCCGTCGAGCACGCCTCCAACGGGGCCGGTGCCGTCCCCGACCTCCTCACCTTCGCCAAGGGCGTCAACTCCGGGTACGTCCCGCTCGGCGGTGTCGCCATCAGCGGCGAGATCCACCGGACGTTCGCCCACCGCGCCTACCCGGGCGGCCTCACCTACTCCGGTCACCCGCTGGCGTGCGCGGCGGCGGTCGCCACCATCCGCGCCATGGAGGACGACGACCTGGTCGACCGCGCGGCCCGCCTCGGCGAGCGGATCCTCGGCCCCGGGCTGCGGGCACTGGCGGCGCGCCACGAGTGGATCGGCGAGGTCCGCGGCACCGGCGTGTTCTGGGCCGTCGAACTCGTCAGCGACCGGACCACACGCGAACCCCTGGCGCCCTACGGCGGTTCGAGCCCCGAGATGGGCGCGATCGTCAAGGGCTGCCACGAACGCGGCATGCTGCCGTTCTCCAACTTCAACCGCGTCCACCTCGTCCCGCCGCTGACCATCTCCGACGAGGAGGCACGCCAGGGCCTCGCGATTCTCGACGACGCACTCGCGGCGGCCGGGGCCGGGACGCTTCAGTGACCACCACAGCGGCGGAGCACCCGCTACCCGGCGTCGACATCGCCGTCGTCGGAGCCGGCGTGACCGGCCTGACGGCGGCGACCGAACTCGTCCGGTCCGGGAGGTCCGTCGTCGTGCTCGAGGCGCGCGACCGCGTCGGCGGCAGGTTGTGGACCGACACCGTCGACGGCGTGATGCTCGAACTCGGCGGGCAGTGGGTCTCCCCCGACCAGTGCGCGCTTCTCGCGACCATCGACGAACTCGGCCTGGAGACGTTCTCCCGCTACCGCGACGGCGAGAGCGTCTACATCGGCCGGGACGGTGTCCGCCGCACCTTTACCGGGCCCGCGTTCCCGGTGACGGCCGCGACGCGGGCCGAGGTCGGCCGGATCACCGCGATCCTGAACGACCTCGCCCAGCGGACGGACCCCGGCCGGCCGTGGGACCTGCCGAACGCGGCCGACCTGGACCGGATCTCCTTCGCGTCGTGGCTGGACGCCCAGACCGAGGACCAGGAGGCCAAGGACAACATCGGCCTGTACGTCGGAGTGGCGATGCTCACCAAGCCGACGCACGAGTTCTCGGCTCTCTCCGCCGTGCTCATGGCGTCGAGCGCAGGGTCGTTCAGCAACCTCGTCGATGCCGACGTCATCCTGGACAAGCGTGTCGTCGGCGGTCTGCAGCAGGTACCGCTGAAGCTGGCCGAAGCCCTCGGCGACCGGGTGAAGACGAACGCCGCCGTCCAGGCCGTCGAGTGGTCGGCGGACGGCGCGGTCGTCCGGACCCCGGCCGGGAACTGGGCGGCATCGCGGGTCGTCGTCGCGGTCCCGCCGACGCTCGTCCAGCGCATCCGGTTCCGCCCCAGCCTGCCGCCCCTGCATATGCAGTGGCGCCAGCACCAGTCGTTCGGCCTCGTGATCAAGCTTCACGCCACCTACGACACCCCGTTCTGGCGCGACGCGGGCCTGTCCGGCACCGCGTTCAGCCCGTACCAGTTGGTTCACGAGGCGTACGACAACACCAACCACGGCGACGGCCGGGGAACCCTCGTCGGGTTCATCTCCGACCTCCGGGCAGACGACGTCCTCAGCCTGGAGGCCGCAGAACGACGCGACCTCGTACTCCGGTCCTTGGCGGCCTACTTCGGCGATCAGGCACTGCACCCGCGCGCCTACTACGAGAGCCAGTGGATGGCCGAGGAATGGACCGCCGGCGCCTACGGGACGAGCTTCGGCATCGGCGGCCTGACGCGTTACCGCTCCCGGATCAATGAACCGGTCGGTCCGATCTCCTTCGGCACCAGCGACATTCCGGGCCCCGGCTTCCAGCACGTCGACGGAGCCATCCGCATTGGACGAGACCTCGCCCGACGCGCAATCAGTTGACGACCAAAACGGCAACAGGAAACCACGTGACACGGCACCAGACCGCCTACGAACGCAACGCACCCGACGCCGGAGTCGTCCAACGCGCTCTGGCCGACTCCGAGCGATCGGTCTACTGGCTCGAAGAAGCCGGAGCCCGTCCGCAATTCCCGGAGCTGACAGCCGCCGGAAAGGCCGACCTCACGATCGTCGGCGGCGGATACCTCGGCCTGTGGACCGCCGTACACGCCAAACGCCGCAACCCCGGGCAGAAAGTCGTGCTGCTCGAGGGGCGGACGGTCGGCTGGGCGGCATCCGGCCGCAACGGCGGGTTCTGCGAAGCCTCCATCACCCATGGCGACGAGAACGGCCGGGCCCGATGGCCCGAGGAGTTCGACACGCTGCAGAGGCTCGGCGAGGAGAACCTGGACGCGTTCGAGCAGGACGTACGGGACCTCGCCCTCGACTGCCACTGGGAGCGCACCGGAACACTGACCGTCGCGGTGGAGGAGCACCAGGTCGAGTGGCTCCAAGGTGAGCCCCACGAACTGGACCGCGCGGCAGTGCAGGCCGAGATCAACAGCCCCCTGTTCCTCTCCGGGGCGGTCGACCCGGACGGCTGCGCGCTCGTTCACCCCGCTCGCCTCGCCCTGGAACTCGCCCGTGTCGCCACCGAGATGGGCGTCGAGATCCACGAGCACTCCCCCGTCGCCGGCCTCCGCACGACGGGCGGCGCCGTCCAGGTGCGCACCGGGCGCGCCACCGTGACGTCCGGCCGAGTGGTCCTGGCGACCAACGTGTTCCGGTCGCTGGTACGCCGCAACCGGCTGATGACGGTCCCGGTCTACGACTACGTCCTGATGACCGAGCCGCTCACCGGCGAGCAGATGGCCTCCATCGGGTGGGACAACCGCCGGGGGCTCGCCGACCTGGCGAACCAGTTCCACTACTCGCGCCTGACCAGGGACAACCGCATCCTCTACGGCGGGTACGACGCGGTCTACCACGCGGGCCGGATGGTCAGGGAGCGCTACGAGGAACGTCCCGAGACCTATGCCAGGCTCGCCTCGCACTTCTTCGCGACCTTCCCGCAACTGCAGGACGTCAGGTTCAGCCACCGCTGGGCCGGCGCGATCGACACCTGCACCCAGTTCACCGCCTTCTACGGCCTGACCCACCGCGGCCGCGTCGCGCACGCCGCCGGATTCACCGGCCTCGGCGTCGGAGCCACCCGGTTCGCCGCAGAGGTCCTCCTCGACCTCCTCTCGGGCGAGTCCACCCCGCGGACCGAACTGGAGATGGTGCGCAAGCGCCCGCTGCCCTTCCCACCCGAGCCCTTCGCCGGCGCGGGCATCAACATGACCCGCTGGTCCCTCGACCGCGCCGACCACCGGCACGGCAAGCGCAACCTGTTCCTGCGTGCCCTCGACACAGCCGGACTGGGCTTCGACTCCTAACGCCCGGGCCAGGACCTCGACGGCGTCCGCGGTCAAGACCGATGCCGACCGGCGCGACCGAGGCCGTACCCGCAGGCGCCGCCGATGACGCGTCCCACCTGACGTCGTCGCCACCGTTCACGGCGAGGTGATACACCGTGCTCGCACCGATGATGCCGCCGCCGATCACCACCGTCCGCACCCGTTGCGGCAATGCGCGGAGGCAGCGGCCAGATCCGGCGAAGTTCCTCCTCCCTGAGCGCCCCTTCGAAGACCACCGGATCGGGTGCCGGCAGGGTGCAGCGCCCGTCCACGTGCATGCTGCCGTAGACGATGTAGGGGCCGCGCCCCGGCCCTTGGTAACCGTGGCCGCGCGGGCTCACCTCGATGACCGCGTCGCACCACTGGCAATAGCGGCGGCCACGTCGGCGGGCACCGACGGATCGGACAGGTAACGCTGTCCACGCTCCCATTCCGCCTGCACGGCGGTGGCCGCAGTCATGTAGACCTCACCGGTGACGGCCTGCCGGCGCCGAATACGGCGCTGCAGGTTGCGGGAAGGGCGACGATGGGGGTCGGCGGTCACGACGTCCTCCGGCGGAGTCCTACGCACACCGCTGGACGGCATGAATCCGGAAACCACGCGTCGTCCATGGACGCTTCGTCGTCGGCGCACCAGCGGCGTAGGCGCTCAATACTCAGACGGGCAGCGTGGCTTGCCAAGACAGGAGGATAGCGACCTGTGACGGTGCCGTGCTAGAGAGTCACCGAAATCCGATCCGCTACCCGACGGTGGAGTTTGCTGACCAAGTCGTGTACCGCCATCACGGCACTGACACGTCGGTACCGGGTGTCTCCTCCAGCGTCGCGGTGACCACCCGCTCGACCTGCTCGGCGACCCGGGCGATCGTGCCGCCCTCGGCGCACAGCAGCACGAGAACTATTGACTCAGGACGCCAGGGTCCTCAGGGCTTCGAGGAGGTAGCCGCGGAAGGCGGAATGGTTCTCGCTCATCGGGAAGTGCCCGATCTCCTCCATCTTGATGAACGTGCCGTTCTCGATCGCGTTCGCGGTGCGGGCGCTGTCCTCCGGGGTCGTCAGGTAGTCGTACTCGCCGGTGAGCATCACGACGGGGCACCGGCCGCCGTCGATCTCCTGGAGGCGGTCCCGCAGATCGTGGTCGACGGAGTAGAAGTACAGGTCGCCCTTGAACGCCTCGGAACCCTGGGAGTAGTAGAACCAGGTCTTCCAGCGGTCGGCGTCGGGCGACTGGGGCGCCATCAGGTCCCACACGCCGCTCGCGCAGACCTGGGCGGCGTTGGCGTGCGGGTGCTGCCACCAGTCGAGGTAGAACCCGGGCGAGTAGTCGGCGCCCTCGACCGCCAGGACGCCCGCGAACCGGTCGGGCCGGCGCAGCGCGAGTTGCAGCGCGACGTTCCCGCCGAACGAGGAGCCCATGAAGATCGGGTCTTCGAGGCCGAGGGCGTCGCACAGCGCGACGATGAAGTTGACGAAGTGGTCCGCGGTGAGCTTGTACTCCTCCTTCCACCACTCGGCGTTCTCGGGCGGGTCGGACTTGCCGTGGCGGGGCAGGTCGTAGGCGATGACCCGGTAGTTCGCGGTGATCTCCTCGTCCTCCAGCAGGCCGCGCCACTGGTGGTTGTGGCATCCGGCGGTGTGCTGGCAGACCAGGGGCTGCCCGGTGCCGTTCTCCAGGTAGAAGACCTTGTACTCCAGGCCGTCGACCTCGATGCTCACATAGTGTCCGGTGACCGGGGATATGGCGCTCACGGTGCCCTCCTCCTTCAGACGGGCGAGCCGACGGTTCGGAGCAGCTCGATCTGCCGGGTGATGCAGCGCAGGTTCTGCATGAGGATCAGGACGTTCCCGTCCAGCCGCATGTCCCGCTGGAACGTGGCCGCCCAGATCCCGTGGTGCATCGGAGGCGGCACCGGCTGACCGAACCCCCGCCACGTCTCGGGGCTCGCCCGGATCGCGAACTCGTACGGGACGTCGAGCGGCCCCGGATCCACCGTGACCTCGGTGACCCGCCCCGACTCCACCTTGATCGCGTAGATACGGTCGGCGGCGTCCAGCAGGTAAGTGCAGGTGAAGTACTTGCCGTGGGCCTGGATCTCGGGATCGTCGTTGCTGGCCGCGGCGAAGGCGTCGGCCCATTCCCGGGCCGGCGCGACCTCGGTCGATGCAGTCATGATCTTCCTCCCCGCACTGGGCGCTTCGGCGATACCGACCGCTTTACCCGGCGTCGGGGAACCCATCGCCCATGACGGCCAACATCCGGTCAAATCGGCTGATATCCAACGTCCAGGCGCGCGGGGCGGTCAGCGGATCAGGCAAATCCGCGTGCCGGGGGTCACCGGGTGGCCGGGGCTCGCGTCGAGGTCGGAGACGGTGCCCGGCTTGTGGGCAGTGAGTGGCTGCTCCATCTTCATCGCCTCCACCACGACGATCGTGTCGCCGGCGTCGACCGTGTCGCCCTCCTCGGCGAGGACTCTCACGACGGTGGATTGCAGGGGGCAGACCAGCGCGTCGCCGTCGTCCTCCCTGGCCTTGGCTCTGCGCGGCCTGGGCCGGGACGGTGGTGCCGGGGCGGCCGATTCCGCCGACGTATGCAGGACGACCTCGACCCGCTTGCCGTCCACCTCGGCGGTGACGGCCTTGCGGACGGTCGGGGCGGCGTCGGCCGAAGCGTCCGGCTGGGGCGGGATCGTGGGCGCGTGGTCGGACTCGATCCAGGCCGTATGGACGTCGAAGGGCTCGGCGGTGAAGGCGGGCTCCTCGACGACCGCGCGGTGGAAGGGCAGGACGGTCGCGACGCCGGCGATCTCGAACTCCGCGAGGGCGCGACGGGCCCGTTGGAGGGCGATCTCACGGGTCGCGCCGGTGACCACGAGCTTGGCGAGCATGGAGTCGAACTGCTGCGGGACGTCCTGCCCCTCGGCGTACCCGCCGTCCAGGCGGACGCCCGGCCCGGACGGCGGACGCCAGGTCGCGAGCGTCCCGGTCGAGGGGAGGAAGCCGCGGCCCGGGTCCTCGGCGTTGATCCGGAACTCGATCGCGTGGCCGCGCGGCTCCGGGTCGCCGTAGCCGAGCGGCTCCCCGTCGGCGATGCGGAACATCTCCCTGACCAGGTCGATGCCGGTGACCTCCTCGGTGACCGGGTGTTCGACCTGGAGCCGGGTGTTGACTTCGAGGAACGACACCGTGCCGTCCGCGGCGAGGAGGAACTCGCAGGTGCCCGCGCCGACGTAGCCGGCGGCGCGCAGGATCTTCCGCGACGCCTCGGACAGCGTCCGCCGCCGGTCCTCGGTGAGGAAGGGCGCGGGGGCCTCCTCGACGAGTTTCTGGTGGCGGCGTTGCAGGGTGCAGTCGCGGGTGGACACCACGACCACGTCGCCGTGCCGGTCGGCGAGGCACTGGGTCTCGACGTGCCGGGGACGGTCGAGGTAGCGCTCGACGAAGCATTCGCCGCGTCCGAAGGCGGCCTCGGCCTCCCGGACGGCCGACTCGAGCAACTCGGGGATCTCCTCGAGCGACCGGGCCACCTTCAGGCCCCGGCCGCCGCCGCCGAACGCGGCCTTGATCGCCACGGGCAGGCCGTGCTCGCGTCCGAACGCGGCGGCCTCGGCGGCGCCGGACACCGGCCCGGCGGTGCCGGGGGCGAGCGGGGCGCCCTGCTCGCGGGCGATGCGGCGGGCCCGCACCTTGTCGCCGAGCGCCTCGATGGCGGACGGCGGCGGACCGATCCACACGAGGCCCTGGTCGATGACCGCCCGCGCGAACTCGGCGCTCTCGGAGAGGAACCCGTAGCCGGGATGCACGGCGTCGGCGCCGGCGTCCGCCGCGGCCTTGAGCAGCTTGCCGATGTTCAGGTAGGTGTCGGCCGGGGCCGCGCCGCCGAGCGCGTACGCCTCGTCGGCCATCCGCGCGTGCGGCGCCGACACGTCCGGGTCGGCGTACACCGCCGCGCTGGACAGGCCGGCGTCGCGGCAGGCCCGCACGACGCGCACCGCGATCTCGCCCCGGTTCGCGATCAGGATCTTGTGCACGGTCTCCTCCGGATCAGGCGCGGCAGGGCAGCGGGCCGCCGTGGTAGTCGATCATCTCGCCGAACATCGCGGCGACGTCCATGCGCTCGCCGGGCGGGGCGCCGGCCTCCTCGGCACAGGCGCGCCGCAGGTTCGGGACGAGGCGTTCGGGGTCGAGCAGCCGCCCGTCCGGCTCGGCGCGGTGCGCGATCTCCAGGGGGTCCAGCCCGTCCACGAGGCCCCGCCTGGCCTCGTCGCGCACCCAGGTGAGGTAGCGCTCGGCCTCGTCCAGGAGCTCGGGTCCGCCGACCGGCCCGTGCCCGGGGACGACGACGGCCGGGGCCAGCTCGCGCAGCCGCTCGATCGCGCGGAGGGAGCCCTCGACCGAGCCCATCATGCAGAACGGGGTGACGCCCGACATGACGAGGTCGCCGGCGAACAGGATCCGCTGGTCCGGCAGCCACACGACGGTGTCGTCGCGGGTGTGCGCGGGGCCGAGGCGGAACAGTTCGGCGTGCAGGTCGCCGGCGTGCAGCGCCATCCGCCGCTCGTAGGTGAGACCGGGCGGGTCCAACCGGATATCGCCCCACTCGACGTCCGGCCAGAGGCCCGTCAAGTGCAGGTCGGCCTGGATCGCCTCGGCGCGCGTCCCCTCGTGCGCCACCACGACGGCCTCCGGCGTGAAGACGCAGTTGCCGAACGTGTGGTCGCCGTGGAAGTGGGTGTTCACGACGAGGCGCGGCGGCGCGGGCGCCACCTCGCGCACCGCGTCCCGCAGGGCCAGTGCGCGTTTCATGGTCGCGGCCGTGTCCACCACGATCGTCGTGCCGCCGGACGCGATGACGCCGGCGTTGTTCAGGCACCATCCACCGTCCGGCTGCACGTAGGCGTGCACGCCCGCGGCCAGCCGTTGCAGGTGCGGCTCGGTCATCACGGTCTCCTGGGGATCTGTTCGAGGAAGAACGCGCGGAGGTCGGCGGCGAGCAGGTCGGGGGCCTCCAGCGCGGGGAAGTGGCCGCCCCGTTCGAACTCCGTCCACCGGACGATCGTGTGCGCGCGCTCGGCGAACGGGCGGACGGCGTGGTCGGTGGGGAAAACGGCCACCGCCGTGGGCACCGGGGAGCGGCCGCCGCGCTCCCACCCGGCCCGGTCGTGGAAGCGCTCGTAGTAGCTGTGCGCCGCCGAGCCCGCAGTGCCGGTGAGCCAGTAGACGCTGGCATTGGTGAGGACGGCGTCCCTGCCGACGGCGTCGTCCGGCAGGTCGGCGGTCCCGGTGAGGTCGCGGTAGCGCTCGGCGAACCAGGCGAGCAGCCCGGCGGGCGAGTCGTGGTGGGCGTGCGCGAGCGTCTGCGGGCTGGTGCCCTGGACGCGCAGGTACGCGCCCTCGTTGTCCTGCCACTGCCGCAGCGCGTCGAGCCTCGCGCGGTCGGCGCCGTCCAGCGCGTCGACGTCCTCGTCTCCGCCGGGCACCGTGACCAGGGCGTTGACGTGGACGCCCCGGACGCGGCCCGGGGCGTCCCTGCCCATGAGCGGTGCCACGAAGGCCCCGACGTCGCCGCCGTGCACCCCGTAGCCGGTGTAGCCGAGCCGGTCCATCAGCACGTTCAGCGCCCGGGCGGTGCGGCCGTCGGTCCAGCCCGTTTCCGGCGGCGGCCCCGAGAACCCGAAGCCGGGCAGGGAGGGCGCCACCAGGTGGAAGTCGTCCCGGAGGGCACCGATCAGGGCGTGGAAGTCGGCGACCGACCCCGGCCAGCCGTGCAGGAGCATCAGCGGGACGGCGTCCGGGTTCGCGGAGCGCACGTGCAGGAAGTGCACGCGGGTCCCGTCGATCTCGGTGACGGACTGCGGGTGCGCGTTCAGTTCCGCCTCATGGCGCCGCCAGTCGTACGCGTCGGCCCAGTGGCCGGCGAGGCGCCGCAGGTACGCGGTGGGGACGCCGCGCGACCAGCCGGTCCCGGGCGGGTCGGGCGCCCACCGGGTGGCGCGCAGCCTACCCCGCAGGTCGTCGACCTCGGAGTCGGGGATCGCGACCCGGTACGGCCTGATGTCGGACATGCATCCTCCTCGACAGGTGCGTTGACCTGCGGCGTGTTGTTGTTTTGAGCAGCCGGATAACAACAACACGCCGCAGGTCAACGGGTGAGGACGGCGGCGGAGGCGAAGCCGCCGCGGCCGCGGGCCAGGACGAGCGCCGTGCCGATCCCGGCGGCCCGCGGCTCGCCCACGACCAGGTCGATCCGGTCGTCGGCGCGGCCGGGGCTGGTACCGGTGGTGGGCGGGATCACCCCGTCGCGCAGGGCCAGCAGGGCGGTCGCCAGGTCCAGCGCCGCGCCGCCGGACAGCAGCCGCCCCGTCATCGACTTGGGCGCCGTGACCGGGACGGTGCGCGGCGCGAGCAGCCGGGTCAGCGCCGCGACCTCGGCGTCGTCCAGGTCGCGGCGGCCCGCGGCGTCGGCGAACACCACGTCGACCGCGGCGGCGGGCAGCCCGGCGTCGTCGAGCGCGGCCCGCGCCGCGCGGTACAGTCCGTCGGCGCAGCCGGGCTCCGGGTCGAACGCGGCGCCGTGCCCGGCGACCGCGCCGTAGATCTGCGGGGCGCCGCGCTCCTCGGCGCCGACGCGATCCTCCACGATGAGGATCGCCCCGCCCTCGCCCGGGACGCAGCCCCCCGCCTCGGCGTCGAACGGCAGGTAGGCCGCCCCGGGGTCGGCGCACGGGCTCAGCTCCCGGCCGGCGGTCTGGATCGCCACCCCGTACGGGCAGAGCGTGCCGTCCACGCCGCCGGCCACCATCGTGGTGGTGCCGGCCCGGATCTTCCGGCGCGCGAACGCCAGCGTGTCCAGCCCGCCCGACTGCTCGGACGCCAGCACCCCGCCGGGCCCGCGCATGCCGTTGTGGATGGAGATCTGGCCGGTGTGCACCGCGTAGTACCAGGCGAACGACATGTAGGCGCTCACGTCGCGCCAACCGCTCCCCCACAGCTTCTGCAGCTCCCGCTGCCCGAACTCCAGGCCGCCGGACGTGCTCGCCGTGACGACGCCCATCTGGTACTCGGGCACGTCGCCGGGTTTGATCGCCGCGTCCCGAAGCGCCTCATCGGCGGCGACGAGCGCCAGCCGGGTCACCCGGTCGCTCTGCGGCAGGAGCCGTTCCGGCAGCTCCCGTTCGGCCGGGCACTCGGGGATCTCCCCCGCCACGGCCACCGGGTAGCCGGACGCGTCGAACCTGGTGATCGCGCCGAGGCCGCTCCGGCCGTCCCGGACGGCGTCCCAGTACTCGGGGACGCCGGTCCCGTTCGGCGCGGTCACGCCGAGGCCGGTCACCACCGCCTGGCCGCTCATGCGCTCCTCCCTTCCGAGGCGCTCTCCGGGTCGCGGAACACCATCGCGCTCTGGAACCCGCCGAACCCGCTGCCGACCGTCAGCGCCCCGCGCACGCGGTGCTCGCGCGCGTCCAGCGGGACGTAGTCCAGGTCGCATTCCGGGTCGGGCTCCCGCAGGTTGGCGGTGGGCGGCACCACGCCGTGCTCCATCGCCAGCGCGCACGCGGCGATCTCGATGGACCCGATCGCGCCGAGCGAGTGGCCGACCGCCGCCTTGATCCCGCTGACCGGCACGCGGCGGGCGTGCTCGCCGAGGGCGCGCTTGAACGCGGCGGTCTCGTGCCGGTCGTTCTGCTTGGTGCCCGAGCCGTGCGCGTTGACGTAGTCCACCTCGCCGGGGTCCATCCGGGCCTCGCCGAGCGCGGTGGTGATCGCCTCGGCCATCTCCCGGCCGTCCGGTTTGAGGCCGGTCATGTGGAAGGCGTTGCACCGCGACGCGGCGCCCGCGATCTCGGTGTAGATCCGCGCGCCGCGACGCCGGGCGTGCTCGTACTCCTCCAGCACGAGCACGGCGGAGCCCTCGCCGAGGATCAGGCCGCGGCGGGTGCGGTCGAACGGGCGGCAGGCGCGGGCCGGCTCGTCGTTGTACACCGACTGCGCCTTGATCACGTCGAAGCAGGTGACGGTGATCGGCGAGATGGGGGCGTCGCTGCCGCCGGTGACCACGACGTCGGCGGCCCCGTCCCGGATCACCTCGGCGGCGTGCGCCACCGCGTCGATCCCGGAGGTGCAGCCCGTCGAGACGACCGTGGCCGGTCCGCGCGCGCCCGTGGTCAGCGCGACCTCGGCGGCCACCGAACTGGGCAGGAAGTAGTCGTACATGTGCGGGCTGACGTAGGCGGGGTCGACGTTCCAGTGCGCGCCGCCGTCGCTGAGCACGACGTACTCGGCCTCCATGCTCTTGGTGCCGGCGACCGCGCTGCCCATCGCGACGCCGGTGCGCGCGGCGAGCCGGTCGTCGACGGTGAGGCCGCTGTCGTCCACGGCCTCGCGCGCGGCCGCCTTCGCGAGCTGGACGAACCGGTCGGTGCGCCGGATCTCGCGCGGGGTGAGCCCGGCGGCGGCCGGGTCGAAGTCGCACTCGGCGGCGACCTGGCAGCGGTGCCCGGACGGGTCGAACTGGGTGATGCGGCGCGTCGCCGTCCGCCCGGAGGTGACCAGTTCCCAGAAGGGCCCGGTGCCGGTCCCGCCGGGGGCGACCACGCCGATCCCGGTGATGACGGTTCTTCGTCGGGACATCAGGCGGCCTCCCCGAGTGCCTCGGCCAGCAGGTCCAGCTGCTCGGGCCCGGACGCGCAGGGCACCAGCACGAGTTCGTCGCATCCGGCCTCGGCGAAGGCGCGGGCGGTCTCGCGCAGCCGGGCGGCCCCGGTCGGCGCTCCCTTGATCATCATTTCGGCGAGCCTCCCGGCGAAGGAGTAGTAGTCGCCGAGGTGCTCGCGGACGGCGGCGTCCGCGTCCGGGCCGAGGGCGTAGTAGGCCTGCGCGACCACGCGCGGCTCGCCGCGCCGTCCGGACTCGCGCCAGCGGCGGCGGACGTCGGCGGCCCGCTCGGCGAACGTGTGCGGCGGCCCGGCGGCGGCGAAGTAGCCGTCGCCGTGCGCGGCGACCCGGCGCAGCGCGGCCGGCGCCCGCCCGCCGACGAGGACCTCGGGCTCGCCGCCGGGCGGCTCGGGCCCGATCTCGCCGCCCGCCCAGATCTTGCGCATCTCGGCGAGCATCGTGTCGAGGCGGCGGCCGCGGTCGCCGAACTCGGCGCCGGCCGCGGCGTAGTCGTCGGGTCTGGCGCCCGCCGCGACGCCGAGGGCGAGCCGCCCGCCCGACAGGTGGTGCACGGACGCGGCCTGCTTGGCGACCAGCACCGCGCTGCCCCGGTACGGGGCGATGAGGATGCCCGTGGTCAGCCTGATCCGCTCGGTCGCGGCCGCGGCGGCGGCCAGCGTGACGAGCGGCTCGTCGTTGCCGTACACCAGCCGGTCGAGCACCGCGAGGTCGGCGAACCCGGCGGCCTCGGCCCGGCGCGCCCAGTCCAGCAGGTCACCGCCGCGGACTCCGCGGACCATGGTCGGCAGTGCCACTCCGTATTCCATCGTCGTCTCCTCTCGGGCTCCGTCAGGTCCGGACGCGCTCGGCGAGCGCCTCGACGAAGCCGGGCGCGGCGCGTTCGGGGCGCAGCGCGGCGTGCGAGCAGCCGACGGTGACGTCCCGCCAGCAGCGCTGCAGCGGGTCGCCGCGGTCCTGCGCGGCGGTGCCCGCCGACTTCATCAGCGTGTTGACCGCCTCCACCAGCAGGGACGCCGCGTAGGAGGCGCGGTTGGCGTTCTCGAACGCGCGCGCACGGCCCTCGCCGGCGTCCAGCGCCGACACGACCCGGTCGACCAGCAGCCCGGCCGCCTCGATCCGCGCGGCGGACGTCGCGATGTCCAGTGCGGCCGCGTCGCCGGCGGGCGGCGGTCCCCCGCTGCGCGGCGCGGCGGAGGGCGGGGCCGCCGCGCGTTTGGCGGCGGCCGTGCGGGTCGCGGCGGCCAGCGCGCCGCGCGCCGCGCCGAGCAGCGCGGAGATGCAGGTCAGGCCGCCGACCGCGGGCAGCGGGACGTTGTGCTGCGGCGCCTGCGAGGTCTGGTTGAGGCCGCCCATCACCTCCTTGAACAGCACGGTCCGGTGGGCGGGCACGAAGACCTCGTCCACGATGAGGGTGTGGCTGCCGGTGGCGCGCATGCCGACCGCGTCCCAGGTCCGCTCGAAGGTGAAGTCGGCGCGGGGCACCGCGAAGAAGCGCGGCTCGATGCCGCCCGGCGCGGGCCCGGCGATGAGCGCCCAGTCGGCGAACTCGACGCCGCTGACATAGCGCCAGCGTCCGCGCAGCAGGAAGCCGCCCTCGGTCTCCTCGGCGGACCCGGCGGGCACCAGGCCGGGGACGAGCAGCGCGCCCGGCGTGCCGTCCCACAGGTCGCGCTGCCCGTCGACCGGCAGATGCGCGGCGAACCGGCCGGTGTAGGCGAACATCGCGGCGCACCAGGCGGTGGACGCGCACGCCTCGCCGATCCGGGCGACCGCGCCGGTCAGCTCGCGGAACGTGGACTCCGCGCCGCCCCAGCGGGCGGGCGTGAAGTGCCGGGGCAGGGGGGTCGCGGCCACGGCGGCGACCGCCGCGCCGTCCAGCCGCCCGGTGCGGTCGGCCTCTTCGGCGTGCTCGGCGGCGGCGTGCACCGCGGCGTCGAGGGCCGTCCGCTCGTCGGTCGTGGTCATGGTCATGGTTCATCACTCCAGGCGGGTCACCAGGTCACGGGCAGCGTCTCGACGCCGTACACCAGCCCGCCGTCCTTGAAGGACAGCTCCTCGAACGGGACGGCGAGCCGCAGTTCGGGCAGCCGGCGGTAGAGCGTGCGGAAGACGACCTCCAGCTCCAGCCGGGCCAGCTCGGACCCGAGGCAGAGGTGCCGGCCGTGGCCGAACGCCAGGTGCCTGCGGGATCCGCGGGCGATGTCGAGCTCGTCGGGTCGCTCGAACGCCTCGGGGTCCCGGTTGGCGGCGGCGGTGAGCGGGAAGACGCCCTCGCCCTCCCGCACCTCGGTGCCGGAGATCGTCAGGCCGGTCCGCGCGACGCGCGCCGTGGTGAGGTCGGTGACGCTGAGGTAGCGCAGCAGTTCCTCGACGGCGGCCGGCGCGAGGTCGGGGTCGCCGCGCAGCAGGTCGAGCTGCTCCGGGTGGCACAGCAGCGCCAGCGTGCCCAGCGCGATCATGCTGGCGGTGCTCTCGTGGCCGCCGTTGAACAGCAGCCGCGTCAGGTGGACGAGCTCGTCGAAGTCGTCCTCGCGCGGGAAGGCGTCGG
Source organism: Spirillospora sp. NPDC047418 (assembly GCF_040643275.1). Taxonomy (NCBI): domain Bacteria; kingdom Bacillati; phylum Actinomycetota; class Actinomycetes; order Streptosporangiales; family Thermomonosporaceae; genus Spirillospora; species Spirillospora sp. NPDC047418. Next base: position 4,436 of record NZ_JBEYTW010000124.1, on the reverse strand, counting down.
TGAGCTTGGAGACCAGGTCGTCGCCGGGCGCGTCGTACTTGGCCGCGACGAGGGCGCGGAAGTAGGCGTCCAGCTGGTTGACGGCCTCCTTGCGCTGGGCGGCCGTGGCCGTCCCGCCGAACATGGTGCGGGTGCGGACGTGCAGGAAGTCCTTGTCCTTCGGCGGGATCCCGAGCAGCTCCATGATCACCGAGATGGTGACCGGCAGCGCGAGACCGGCGAGCAGGTCCCCCGGCGGGCCCGCCTCCAGCAGCGCGCTGGTCTGCCGGCCGACGATCTCCTCGACGCGGGGCCGCAGCAGCTTGACGCGCCGGACGGTGAAGTCCTTGGCGACCCGCTTGCGGTAGTCGGTGTGCCGGGGCGGGTCCATGCCCAGCAGGGACGAGTTGAGCGTGAAGTCCTCGGGGATCGGGAACGGGGCGGGGAACCCGGGGTGGCCCCGGTCGTTGCCGAGCCGTTCGTCGTTCAGCGCCTCCCGGACCTCCGCGTACCGGGTGACGACCCAGGTCGGTTCGCCCGCGGAGCGCGGGACCCGGGTGAGGCCGGGCTCCGCACGGCACTCGCCGTGCCGGTCGGGCGGGGCGAACGGACCGGGCCGGCGCCACGGGAACGGCGCGCCTCGCGCGTCCTGCTGTTCGGTGTTCTGCTGCTCGTACGGGCATTCGCGGTCAGGCATGGTCGCCTCCTGAGGTGAGGGCGGCGGCGAACCGGGCGAGTGTGTCGCCCGGGCTCGGGCCGTCGATGGCCGCGCGGACGCGCGCGGCGCCCCGGCCGTGCCGCGCCAGCTCCACATGCGCCAGTTCCACGCGGGTCGACCCGGACTCGTCCGGGGTGAAGGTCACCTCGACGCGGCTGGCGCGCTCGTCGTCGCCGATGGGGCGGAAGTCGCCGTCGATGCGCCACGTCAGCACGAGGCGGTGCGGCGGCTCCCAGACCAGCACGCGGCCCCAGTCGAGCTCGGAGCCGTCGGCGGAGCGCTCGTACCAGCGGCCGCCCGCGCGCGGCTCGAACACCACCCGTTCCCGCGCGGCGACGAGCGCGTGGCTCTCCGGCCACCACTCGGTCGGACGCCCGGTGAAGTGCGCGAAGGCGCGGTCCACCGGCACGGGGACGTCGACGGACTTGCGGACGGGAGGGACCGCGGCCGGGGTCGCTCGCTGGCTCGCATCCATGGGGCCCACTCTCGCCCGCGTCCGTCGACGTCCTGTCGGGATGCGGTCGAGAGGCCTCAGCCGCGCGCGTCCCGCTCCTGGTCGGGGCGGACCTTCGGGACGGCGAGTGCCGCGGCGACCCCGAGCAGCGGGAACAGCGCCGAGACCAGCAGGGCGCGGTCGAAGCCCGCGGCGAGCGCCCGCTCGGTGGCGTGCCCCCCGTGTGCGACGGCGGAGGTGTGCGCGGCGGCGACGACCGCGAGGATGCCGAGCCCGAGCGCGCCGCCGACCTGGCGGCTGGTGTTGAGCAGCCCCGACACCAGGCCCTGCTCGCGGTAGCCGACCTCGGAGGTGCCCGCGACGGTCATGGACGCCGACACCAGCCCCTGGCCGACGCCGAGGACCAGCGTCGGCCCGAACAGGTCGGCGAGGAAGCCGGCGCCCGCTCCGGCGCGCGACAGCCAGGCGAGGCCGGCCGCCGACAGCAGCAGCCCGGCGACCAGCAGCGGGCGCGGGCCGGTCTTCGGCACCAGCGGGGCGATGCCGCGCGCGGCCACGACGATGCCGAGGGAGAGCGGCAGGTACGCGAACCCGGTCTCCAGCGGGCTGTACCCGAGGACGAGCTGGAGCAGCAGGGTGAACAGGAAGAACGTCCCCCACAGCGCGGCGGTGCTGGAGAACGCGACCAGGTTGGCCGCCGTGACCGAGCGGTTGCGGAAGATGCCGAGCGGCACCAGCGGGTGGCGATCGCGGCGGCGCGCCTCGTTCACCGCGAACAGGACCAGCAGGACGACGGCGAGGCCCAGGCTCATGATGATCTGCGGCGAGCCCCAGCCCTCCTTCTCGGACCGGACGATCCCGTACACGAGCAGGATCAGCCCGGCCGTGATGGCGAGGGCGCCGGGCAGGTCCATCCGGCGGTCGCCGTCGTCCTTGCGGGACTCGGTGACCGCGTACGCCGCGCCCGCGGTCAGCAGGACGCCGACGGGGACGTTGACGAGCAGGATCCAGCGCCAGGACAGCCACTCGGTGATGGCGCCGCCGACCAGGGCGCCGATCGCCCCGCCGCCCGCGGCGACCGCGCCCCAGAGCCCGAACGCGCGGGCGCGCCGCTCCCGGTCGGTGAAGGTGGTGCCGAGGACGGTCAGCGTCGCCGGCGCCATGATCGCCGCGCCGAGGCCCTGCGCGCCCCGCGCGGCCAGCAGCGAGGCCGGGTTCCAGGCCAGGCCGCCGGCCAGGCTCGCGAGCGTGAACACGCCGATGCCGCCGAGGAACACCCGGCGGCGCCCGTAGATGTCGGCGAGCCGCCCGCCGAGCAGCAGGAATCCGGCGAACACGATCGTGTACGCGTTGATGATCCATTGCAGCGAGCCGGTCCGGAAGTGCAGTGCGGTCTGAATGGAGGGGAGCGCGACGTTCATCACCGAGGCGTCCAGCACCACCAGGAACTGGCCGGCGCAGCAGACGGCGAGAACGAGCCCTGGCCGCTCCGACGTGCCCTTCTCGGCAACCGTCGTTTCTGTCGTCACCGAGGTCACTCCTCTTCGGTCGACGGGGGGTTCTCTGACGTCGCGCTTGATAACCGGCGCCGGTCGCGGGAAACGCGTTCGCCCAGACCGCGGAGTACTCCTTTCGACACCCCCCGCCGACCGAAGGGCGCACCCGGCGGTGGACGTTCGGGGGCCCCGCGCGTCACCGAACGACGAGGCGGCGCTTAGAGCGCGCCTGCACGGCTAAAAGCGGCGAATGTCATGAACGACAACGACCAGATCCACGGAGGTCGAAACTCGTATGCTCCACTTCAAGCTGCTCGGCCCGCTGGAGGTCGCGGGCGGCGGATCCGCGTTCGCGCCGACCGCGCCGCGCGTGCTGAACACGCTCGCGCTGCTGCTGGTGCGCGGTGGTCGCGTCGTGCCACTCGACACGATCATCGAGGAGCTGTGGGGGGACGACCCGCCGCGCAGCGCGGCCCGCACCGCCCAGACGTACGTGTACCAGATCCGGCGCTGGCTGACCGCCGGCGCCGCCCCGGCCGGGGACGAGGACGTCCTGCTCACCCGCCCGCCCGGCTACCTGCTGCGGGTCGCGCCCGAGCAACTCGACCTCAGCCGGTTCGACCGGCTGCTCGCCGAGGGCCGCGCGCTGCTGCGGGACGGCCGCGCCGCCGACGCCGTGGACCCGCTGTGCCGCGCGCTCGACCTGTGGACGGGTCCGCCGATGGCCAACGTCGAGCTGGGCCGGGTGCTGGAGAGCCACGCCGCGGCCCTGGACGAGCACCGCGCCCACGCGCTGAACCTGCGCATCGAGGCCGACCTGCGGCTCGGCCGGCACCGCGAGCTCATCGGCGAGCTGCGGTCGCTGGTCGCGCTGAAGCCGTACGACGAGTGGTACCAGACCCTCCTGGTGTGCGCGCTGGCGCGCTCCGGCCGCCGCTACGACGCCCTGGAGGCGTTCCACGCGGCCCGGCACGTCCTCGCCGAGGACCTCGGGCTCAGCCCGTCCCCCGAACTGAGCGAGGTGCACACCGCCGTCCTGCAGGGCGAGCAGCCGAGGACGCCGCTGGCCTGCGCGGAGGGCAGGGCGACGGCGGCCTCCGGGCCCGGCGCGGTGAAGCGGGCCGTGCCGGGGCCGCGGCCGCCGCGGCGCACCGGGCCGCCGTCCGCGCAGCCCGTCCACTGACCGGAATCCGACTCACCGAAGGGAAGCACCCGTGCCGACCACCATCGCGCCCGCCGAGCTGCGGGCCGCCATCGACGACTTCTACGCCTGGCACATGCAACTCCTCGACGCCGGAAGGGTCGAGGAGTGGGCGGACGCCTTCACCTCCGACGGCGTGTTCGACGCCCAGGGGCACCCCGAGCCGGTCCGCGGCCGCGACCGGATCCGGTCGGCGTCCCGGGCGGTCGCCGACAAGCTCGCGGAGGCGGGGATCGTCCGCCGCCACTGGCTCGGCATGAGCCGTATCGTCCCCGAGGACGGGAACGTCCGGGTGATCAGCTACGCCCTGGTGTTCCAGTCGAGCAAGGAGAAGGGGACCGCGCTGCATTCCAGCACCACCTGCGAGGACGTGCTGGTCCCGGACGGCGATTCCTGGCTGATCCGGGAACGGGTCGTCCGGGTCGACGGAATGTCCTGACGGGACATCCCGGAGATCCATTTCCTGAGCGTCCGCAAGAACGCCCGGGAAAACGATCGAGTAGGAGGGCCGGGTCGCCCGGCCCTCCTCTCACACCACCGGACATGCGGGCCCGCATCCGGCGGTTCGTCAAGCCGTTGATCTGAGCC
>NZ_JBEYTW010000123.1:0-24944 GCF_040643275.1 Spirillospora sp. NPDC047418 | reverse complement strand
GGGCCGCCGCCGCCCGCGCGGCCCGGGGCCCCCCCCCCCCCCCCCCCCGCCCCCCCCCCCCCCCCCCCCCCGCCCCGGGGGGGGGCGGGGGCGCCGCGGGCCCGGGAGGCCCGCGAGGAGAGCGAACGCCTCCGGGCGGGCGAGGAGGCGCGGGCCCTGGCCGCCGAGCAGGCCCGCGACCGGGCCGACGACCGGGCCCTGGCCGCCGAGCGCGCCCGCACCGAGGTGCTCACCGCCCTGGAGGCCGCGCGCTCCGACGGCGAGGCGCAGCGCCGGGCCGCCGGCACCGCCCGCGAGCGGGCCGCCGCCGCCCGGGGCGAGGCCGAGGACCTGCGCGCGGAACTGGAGCGCCTCCGCGAGCAGGCCGCCGAGGCCCGCCTCGACCTGCGCGCCGAGCAGGCGCGCTCGGCGGAACTGGCCCGTGAGCGCGACGCCGCCCGCGCCGAGGCCACCGCCCAGCGCGAACGCGCCGTCACCGCCGAACTCGCCGCCGGGGACGCCGCCCGCACCGCCGGCGACTGACCCCGGCCGGCGCGCGGGCGGCGCGCCGACCGGGGCGATCGGCGGTGGTGCGGGTCACCGGTCCCGTGTGGAGGAGGCGAGGCCGGGGATCAGCACGGCCGCGACGAGCAGGTGCATGGCGGTCAGGACGCACAGGGACGCGGTGTCGGCGGCGCTGCCGAGGGGCCCGGTCAGCGACACGGCGAGGACGGCGAGCGCGGTGATCGTCCAGACGCGGCGGGGGCGGCCGGTGGTGCGCTCCAGGACGGCGAGCAGCGCCCAGGCCGCCAGCCCCACGGCGAGGGCCGCGGCGGCGACGGCGGACGCGCCGACCGGCTGGGTGCGGCCGCCGGTCTCGGCGGCCGGATCGAGCCCGGCGACCGGGCCGGTCAGCGTCCACAGCACCAGGGCGGCGAGGGCGGCGGCGGCGACGGTCACCGCGCGGCGGACGCGGGTGCGCCGGGCCGATGGCTGCTGGGCCGGTGTCCGCTGGGTCGGGGTGCTGCCGGACATGTCGGTCTCCTTCGTCGGTTTGCGTGTCCGGTCAGCGTCGCCGCGCCGGCGGGGCAGGCGCATCGGGCCCGGGACGGCGGCGGGCCCGTCCAAGGGCGGGGCCGGCACCGACTTTGGTCGGTGCCGGCGGCCCGGGGCCCGCGGCTAGCCTTTGCCCGGTGGACGAGGTGACGTTCGACCGGGTGGACGCCGGCCCGGCGGGGCCGCGCCGCCGCGCGGGCGCGGCGGTCCTGCTGGCGGTGTCGGCCGTGCTGGTGGGGCTGACGATCTGGGGCCGGTGGAGTTCGGGGGGCTCGCTGCCGCTGGACATCGCGGCCGGCGCGGCGGGCTGCGCGCTGGCGCCGCTGCTGCTGTGGCGGCCGGTGCCGGCCGCGCTGGCGCTGTGCGCGCTGGCGGCGCTGTCCCCGGCGGCGACGCCGGCGGCGAGCATGGGGGTGCTGCACGTCGCGCAGCGGCGCCCGTTCCCGGTCGCGGCGGCGGTCGGCGCGGCGGCGCTCGCGGCGCACGTCGTGCAGGGGCTGTGGCAGCCGAGCGGCGGGATCTCCTTCGGCTGGTGGCTGCTGCTGGTGGCGCTCGGGGACGGGGCGCTGGTCGGGTGGGGCGCGCTGGTGCGGGCGCGCCGGGCGCTGCTGGCGTCGCTGCGCGAGCGGGCGCGCCGCGCCGAGGCCGAGCAGGGCCGCCGGGTCGCCGAGGCGCGGATGGCCGAGCGGACGCGGATCGCGCGGGAGATGCACGACGTGCTGGCGCACCGGCTGTCGCTGCTGGCCACCTACGCGGGGGCGCTGGAGTACCGGCCGGACGCGCCGCCCGAGCGGCTGGCCGAGGCCGCCGGGGTGGTCCGCGCGGGGGTGCGGCAGGCCCTGGAGGAGCTCCGCGAGGTGATCCTGCTGCTGCGCGCCGACGACGCCGGCGAGGACGACCGGCCGCAGCCGGTCCTGGCCGACGTGCCCCGGCTGGTGGCCGAGGCGCGGGCCGCGGGCGGCCGGGTGGAGTTGCGGGACCGGGTGGAGTCGCGGGACGGGACGGCCGGTGCGGACGGCCTCCCGCCGGTCGCCGGGCGGACCGCGTACCGGGTGGTGCAGGAGGCGCTGACCAACGCCCGCAAGCACGCGGCGGGCCGTCCCGTCCGGGTGGTGCTGGAGGGCCGTCCCGGGGACGGGCTGGTCATCGACGTCCGTAACCCGCTGCGCGCCGGCGGCGGCGACCCGCCGCCGGGCAGCGGGACGGGCCTGGTGGGGCTGACCGAGCGGGTCCGGCTGGCCGGGGGCCGGCTCGACCACGAGGCCGCCGCCGAGGAGTTCCGGCTGCGCGCCTGGCTACCATGGCCGGCGTGACCCGCCCCCTGCGCGTGCTGATCGTGGACGACGACGCCCTCGTCCGCGCCGGGCTGTCGATGATGCTGGACGGCGCGGGCGGCATCACGGTCGCCGGCGCGGCCGCCGACGGCGACGAGGTGCCCGCGGCCGCCGACGCGCACGCGCCCGACGTCGTCCTGATGGACCTGCGGATGCCGCGCGTGGACGGCATCACCGCGACCCGCCGGCTGCGGGCCAGGGCGAATCCGCCCGAGGTCATCGTGCTGACGACGTTCGACTCCGACGAGAACATCCTGCGGGCGCTGCGCGCGGGGGCCAGCGGGTTCCTGCTGAAGGACACCCCGCCGGACCGGATCGTCCACGCCGTGCACCGGGTCGCCGCCGGCGAGCCGATGCTGTCGCCGGCGATCACGCGCCGGCTGATGGACCGCGCCGCGACCGAGGCCGGCGCCCACCAGCGGGCCCGCGCCGCGCTGGCCCGGCTCAGCCCGCGCGAGAACGAGGTGGTCCTGGCGATCGCCCGGGGAGGCTCCAACGCCGGCATCGCGGCGGAGCTGTTCATGAGCGTGGCGACGGTGAAGGCGCACGTGTCCAGTGTCCTGACCAAGCTGGACCTGGACAACCGCACCCAGATCGCCCTGCTGGCCCACGACGCCGGCCTCGCCTGACGGCCGCCGTCCCCCGGGCGGTCCGGCGACTCGATCGCCGGTGGGGAACGCCCGGTGGCACGGGGCTCGGCGGCGCCGCCGGGGCCTGGCAGGGCATCGGTCGCGTTAGCCTCGCCGCCGGGAGGAAACAGCTGTTGGGGGACGAGGGGGGACGATCCATGCCGCAAGGTTCGCATGCCACGATCAGGGAGTTCACGGTCTCCGACCCGGGCGCGGGCCCGCACGGCGTCGCCGCCGGGCCGGACGGCGCAGTGTGGTTCACCCTCCCGCGCGAGGGCCGGATCGGCCGCCTGGCACCCGGCGGGGACCCGGTCCTGCACGGCCCCTCCCCCGCCGGGCCGGCGGCGATCGCGGCGGGCCCCGACGGCGCCCTGTGGTTCACCGCGCTCCACGACCACGCGATCGGCCGGATCACCACGGGCGGCGAGATCACCGTGTTCCCGGCGCCGCAGGGCTGCGGGCCCTGCGCGATCGCCGCCGGGCCCGACGGCGCCCTGTGGTTCGCCCAGGCGCACACCGGCCGCGTCGGCCGCATCACCGCCGACGGGCGGATCACCGAGTTCCCGGTGGCCGCCGGCGACGCGGCACCGTCGGCGATCACGGCCGGCCCCGACGGGGCGCTCTGGTTCACCCTGCGCCACGGCAACGCCGTCGGCAGGGTCGCGCCGGACGGCGACGTCGCCGTCCACGCGCTGCCCACCGAGGGCTCGGCCCCCGAGGGAATCGCCGCCGGCCCCGACGGCGCGCTGTGGTTCACCGGGCCCGGCACCGGCCACGTCGGGCAGATCACCACCGACGGGAAGGTCACCGAGTTCCCGCTGCCCGACCCGGGCGCCCGCCCGCACGCCATCGTCGCCGGGCCCGGCGGGGACCTGTGGTTCACCGAGCGCGGCACCGCGCACATCGGCCGCGTCACCTGCGACGGCCGCGTCTACGAGCATCCGCTGCCCGGGCCCGGCCGCACGCCGCACGGCATCGCCGCCGGCCCCGACGGCGCGCTGTGGGCGGCGCTGGAGTCCGGCGCGCTCGCCCGCATATCGGCCGCCGGCTGACGGTTCCAGCGGCGCCGAAACGTCCGCGCGGCACCGTGGAGGCATGTGTTCCGCGACGCCCGCCACCGGACGGACCGCGCCCGGCGCGCCGGGCCCGGTCCCGCGCCGCGGCGCGATGCTGGCGATCCTGTGCGCCGGGATGTTCCTGGTGCTGCTGGACGTGACGATCGTCAACGTCGCGCTCCCCGGCATCGGCCGGGCCCTGCGCACCGGACTGCCCGGCCTGCAGGGCGTGGTGGACGGCTACGCCGTCGCGATCGCGGGGCTGCTGCTCGGCGGCGGCGCCCTCGGCGACCGGATCGGGCACCGCCGCGTCACCGTGGCGGGGTTCGCGCTGTTCGGGGCGGCGTCGCTGGCCTGCGGGGCCGCGCCGGGCGCCGGGCCGCTGGTCGCGGCGCGGGCCGCGCAGGGCGCGGGCGCCGCGCTGCTGCTGCCCGGCGGCCTGGCGCTGATCACCGCGCTGTACCCGGGGCGGGCCGAGCAGGCGCGGGCGCTCGGGATCTGGGCGGGCGCCTCCGCCACGGCGCTGCCGGCGGGGCCGCTGCTGGGCGGGCTGCTGGTCGACACGGCCGGGTGGCGGTGGATCTTCCTGCTGAACGTGCCGGTCACCGCGGCGGCGGCCGCGGGGGTGCTCGCGCTGGTCCGCGAGCCGCGCCCGCCCCGGCGGGACGCGCCGCTGGACCGCGCCGGCATGCTCCTGGCGCCGCTGGCCCTCGGCGGCCTGGTGTGGACGGTCATCGCGGCGGGCCACGGCCACCGGGGCACCGCGGCCGCCGCCGCCGCGATCGCGGTGGCGGCAGCGGCGGCGTTCGCGGTGGCGGAGCGGCGCGCCGCGGCGCCGATGGTCCCGGGCGGGCTGCTGCGGGTCCCGGCGTTCCTCGGCGCGAACGCCATCGCGTTCATCATGAACCTGGTCACCAACGGGGTGCTGTTCGTGGCGACGCTGCGGCTGCAGCAGGCCGGGGGCCGGTCCGCGCTGGCGGCCGGGGCGATGCTGCTGCCGATGGCGGTGCCGCTGGCGCTGCTGGCACCGGTCGGCGGCCGGCTCACCGCCCGGTTCGGCACGCGGGTGCCGCTGGCGGCGGGCACCGCGGTCGCCGCCGCCGGGGCGCCGTCCCTGCTGGCCGCCGGGCCCGGCGGCGGCTACGCGGCGCTGCTCCCTGCGCTGGCGGCGATCGGGATCGGCGACGGCCTGATCGTCGCCGCCGTGGTCGCCGCCGCGATGCGCGCCGCGCCGCCCGCGCACGCGGGCCTGGCCGGCGGGTTCAACAACACCGCCCGGCAGGCCGGGACGGCGCTCGGCGTCGCGGTGTACGGGGCGGTCGCCGGCCCGGCCGCGCACCCCGCGTTCGTCTCCGGCCTGCACGTGCTGGCGTGGGTGAGCACCGGGCTGTGGCTGGCAGCGCTCGCGCTGACCCGCGTCGTCCCGTCCCGCTGAGGGCGGCGCGCCGGGACACCGGAAAATCGGTTGGCGTGATCACCGGGGTCCGTTACAACGGACGGCATGCTCCGCAAATACCCCCGGACCCGGCATATCGCGGGATCGCGGCTCCAGCCCGGCGACCACGACCTCGCCGCGGCGCCGTTCGCGGCGATCGCCGGTCGGCACCTGGTGGTGGAGGAGAAGCTCGACGGCGCCAACACCGGCATCAGCTTCACTCCCGCCGGGGAGCTGCGGCTGCAGAGCCGCGGGCACTACCTGGCCGGCGGGCCGCGCGAGCGCCAGTTCGGGCCGTTCAAGGCGTGGGCGGCGTCGGTGCAGCACCTGCTGCGCGAACGGCTGCGCGACCGGTACGTCCTGTACGGGGAATGGCTGTACGCCAAGCACACCGTCTTCTACGACGCGCTCCCCCACTACTTCTGCGAGTTCGACGTCCTCGACCTGCGCGACGGGACGTTCCTGTCCACGCCGCGGCGCCGGGAACTGCTGGAGGGCACGCCGGTGGTGCCGGTGCCCGTCCTGCACCAGGGGCCGCTGCCGGACCTGGCGGCGCTGACCGCGCTGGCCGGCCCGTCCACCTGCCGCACCCCCGGCTGGCGGGACGCGCTGCGCGCGGCGGCCGAGGCGGGCGGCGCCGATCCGGGCCGCGTCGCCGCCGAGACCGACGCCTCCGACGACATGGAGGGCCTCTACATCAAGGTCGAGGAGGACGGCCGGACCGTCGGCCGCTACAAGTGGGTCCGGGCCGGGTTCCTCACCGCGATCCTGGACGCGGGCACCCACTGGCTGGACCGGCCGATCGTCGCCAACGGCCTCGCCGACCCGGAGGCGCTGTATGCGGGTGTTTGAGGAGCTGTGCCCGGCACCGCCGCACTGGGAGCTGCCCTGGCCCGGGATCCGGGACGCGTTCGGCTGGGTCCGCGACCTGGCCGGCGTCCCGCAGGACGCGGTCTACCACGGCGAGGGCGACGTCGAGGTCCACACCCGGATGGCGTGCGAGGCGCTGGCGTCGATGCCGGCGTGGCGGGCCCGCCCGGCCGCCGAGCGGGTCCGGCTGTTCACCGCCGTGCTGATGCACGACGTCGCCAAGCCGCACTGCACCGCCATCGGCGACGACGGCCGCATCACCGCGCGCGGCCACTCCCGCCGCGGCGACCTGATGGCGCGGCGGATCCTGTGGGAGCTCGGCGCGCCGGTCGGGTGGCGCGAGCACGTGGCGGCGCTGATCCGCCACCACCAGGTGCCGTTCTGGGCGCTGGAGCGCCCCGACCTGCAGCAGATCGCGTTCCGCGCCAGCCTGCTGGCCCGCAACGACGACCTGGTGCTGCTGGCGTCGGCCGACGTCCTCGGCCGCGTCTGCCCCGACACCGCCGAACTGCTCGACAACGTCGCCCTGTACGGGGAGTACTGCGCCGAGCAGGACTGCCTGGACGCGCCGCGGGCGTTCCCGTCCGACCACGCCCGGTTCTGGTACTTCCGCACGCCCGGCCGCGACCCCGCCTACGCCGCCCACGACGACACCCGCTGCACCGTCACCGTCCTGTCGGGGCTGCCCGGCGCCGGCAAGGACCACTGGATCGCCGCGCACCGCCCGGACCTGCCGGTCGTCAGCCTCGACCGGCTCCGCGCCGAGCTGCGGGTGTCGCCCGCCGCGGACCAGCGCGCCGTGGCCGCCGCCGCCTACGAGCAGGCCCGCGCGCACCTGCGCGCCGGGCGGTCGTTCGTGTGGAACGCCACCAACGTGTCCCGGCAGCAGCGCGAGGCGTGCACGGGCCTGGCCGCCCGCTACCGGGCGCGGGTCGAGGTCGTCGCGCTGGAGGCGCCGCCGCGCGTCCTGCGCGACCGCAACCGGGCCCGCCCGGCGCCCGTCCCGGACGCGGTCGTCGACCGGCTGGTGCGCCGCTGGGAGACCCCCGACCCGACCGAGGCGCACCGGGTCGACTGGCTCACCACCGCCTGACCGGCCGCCCGACCGACGACCGCCCCGCCGCCGGGGGGTCGATAATGGTGGCCGACCGCAACAAGGGGAGGCGCGTCGTGAGCGGACGGGTGGCGCTGGTGACCGGCGCCGGATCGGGCATCGGCGCCGCGGTCGCGGCCGCGCTCCTGCACGCCGGGTGGCGCGTCGCGCTGACCGGCCGCCGCGCGGGGCGCCTGCACGAGACCGCCCGGGACGCCGGCGCCGGGGAGGCCCTGGCCGTCCCCGCCGACGTCACCGACCCCGGCTCGGTCCGCGGCCTGTTCGACGCGGTCGCCGCCCGGTGGGGGCGGCTGGACCTGCTGGTCAACAACGCCGGCGTGTTCGGCGCGTCCGCGCCCGTCGAGGACTACTCCCACCAGGAGTGGCGCACCGTCCTGGACACCAACCTCACCGGCGCGTTCCTGTGCGCGCAGCAGGCGTTCCGGATGATGAAGGACCAGGACCCGCAGGGCGGCCGCATCATCAACAACGGGTCCCTGTCGGCGCACACCCCGCGTCCCCGCACGGTCGCCTACGCCGCCAGCAAGCACGCCGTGACCGGGCTCACCAAGACCCTCTCGCTGGAGGGCCGCCCCTACCGCATCGCCTGCGGGCAGATCGACGTCGGCAACGCCGCCACCGAGATGACCGGCGGGTTCGGCACCGGGACCCTGCAGGCCGACGGGACGGTGCGGGCCGAGCCGGTGATGGACGTCCGGCACGTCGCCGACGCCGTCCTCTACATGGCCGGGCTGCCGCTGGAGGCCAACGTCCAGTCGATGACGGTGCTGGCCACCGCGATGCCGTCCCACGTCGGACGCGGCTGACCCCGCCCCCGCCCGCGGGCCCGCTCCGGCGGACGCCGCCGCACGCGTCGCCACGCGTGTTCACCCTTCGTCGGGACGCGGACACGTTTAGCCTCCGACAAGGGGGAACTCCTGCTTCAGGCGTCGAAACGAGAACGCGGAGGAGGCCTGAGGCTATGAGCATCGTGCGGCCGACGCATGACGGCGAGACCACGGCCGAGAACCTGGGCGCCCACCGGCAGTCCCAGGCCCGCGCCCCGGAGTTCCACGGCGGACGCGAGGAGGCGGGCACGGGCGAGCTGGTCCGGCAGGCCGCGCAGCAGGTGTCGGAGCTGATGCGCGCCGAGCTGCGGCTGGCCGTCGCCGAACTGAAGGACAAGGGACGGCACGCCGGCACCGGCGCCGGGATGTTCGGCGGCGCCGCGCTGGTGGCGCTGTACGGGCTGGCGGTGCTGCTGGCCGCGGCGATCGCCGCGATCGCGCTGGCGCTGCCGGTGTGGGCGTCCGCGCTGATCATCGGCGGGTTCCTGATGCTGGTCGCCGCGGTCCTGGCGCTGCTCGGCCTCTCCCAGTCCAAGCGCGCCACACCCGCCAAACCCGAGCAGGCCATGGACGAGGCGAGGCAGACCGTGGCGGAGTTGAAGGAGAGGGCGACGCACCGATGACCATGCAGGGCAAGCACGGCGCCGAGGCCGGCACCGAGGAGCTGCGCGAGGAGGTCGACCGGGCGCGCCACGAGCTCGGCGAGACCGTCGAGCAGCTGGCCGCCAAGGCCGATGTGAAGGCGCTGGCCCGGGAGAAGGCCGAGCAGGCCAGGAGCCGGGCCCGGGACGCGGCGGCGTCGGCGTGGCGGGTCGCGGGCTCGGCGGAGACCAAGGCCCGGGCCCGGCAGGGCGGCGTGGTGATCGCCTCGGCGGGGGCCGTGGCGGCGGCGGCGCTGTGGATGCGCCGCCACCGCGCGACGACCCGGCGGATGGGGCCCGTGCGGGTCCGGGTGGCGACCGGGCGGCGCCGCGCCGTCAAGGTGCGCCGCGGCCGGGCCCACCGCCTCCGCTGACCGGCCGCCGCACCCGATCCGCGCCGCGTCCACCCCCGCGCCGCGTCCACCCCCGCGCCGCACCGACCTCGCCGCACCGACCCTCGCCGAGAGGACGGCCCATGCCCAGCGTGCCCACCCCCCGCGTCATCGCCGACGCGCCGCCCGCCTCGTGGGTGGGGGCCATGAAGCGCACGATCCGCGAGTTCCAGAACGACAACCTGACCGCGTGGGCGGCCGCGCTCACCTACTACTCGATCCTGTCGGTCTTCCCGGCGATCCTGGTCGTGGTGTCGCTGGTCGGGCTGGCGGGCCGGTCCACGACCGACGACCTGATCGCCAACATCGGCGACATGGCGCCGGGCGCGGTCCGCGACCTGCTGGTCAGCTCGGTGCGGCAGCTGCAGGGCGGCAGCGGCGGCGCCGGCGCGATCGCCGTGGTCGGCCTCCTCGGCGCGGTGTGGTCGGCGTCGGGCTACGTCGGCGGGTTCATGCAGGCCTCCAACATCGTCTACGACATCCCCGAGGGCCGTCCGATCTGGAAGACCCTCCCCCTCCGGATCGGCGTCACCCTCGTCACCCTGGTGCTGCTGTCGGCGTCGGCGATCGCGGTGGTGGTGACCGGGCCGCTGGCCCGCAAGGTCGGCGACGTCATCGGCGCCGGCTCGCAGGCGGTGACGGTGTGGAACATCGCCAAGTGGCCGGTGCTGCTGGTGGTGGTGGCGTTCCTGTTCATGCTGCTGTACTGGGCGGCGCCGAACGCCAAGCGCGGCTTCCGGGGCCTGGCGCCCGGCGGGCTCCTGGCGATCGTGCTGTGGCTGGCGGCGTCGGCGCTGTTCGCGGTGTACGTCGCGAACTTCGCCTCCTACAACAAGACCTACGGCAGCCTCGCGGCGATCATCATCTTCCTGGTCTGGCTGTGGATCACGAACCTGGCGATCCTGCTGGGCGCCGAGCTGAACGCCGAGCTGGAGCGGGGCCGCGCCATCGCCGAGGGCACGCCCCCGGACGAGGAGCCGTACGTGGAGTTCCGCGACACCCGCGGTTTCGACGAGGCCGAGCGCCGCGAGACCGGCGTGGACGGCCAGCCGCAAGACCAGCCGCACGACGGGGCACATGACGGACCACGCGACGGACCACGCGACGGGTCGCGGGATGGGGCGCGGGCCGAGGGGGGCGCCGGGTCCGGGCACGGTGCGAGCCGCGCGCGTCCGCCGGAGGGCCGGTCCTAGCCGGTACCTGGCGGGTTACCGGGGATTCACGGGTCGCACGGGGGCGAATGCGGTGAATAGGATCACCTCATGCTCCGTCCCGTGTACCCGATCGAGACCGGGCGGCTCGCCCTCCGCCCGTTCCACGAGAACGACCTGGAGGGCCTGTACGCCTACCAGTCCCTGCCGGAGGTGGCGCGGTACCTGTACTGGGAGCCGCGCACGGTGGAGGAGTCGCGCTCGTTCCTGAGGCAGAAGATGGGCGCCTCCACGGTGGAGAAGGAGGGCGACTGGCTGGTCCTGGCGGTGGTGCGGCGCGACACCGGCGACCTGATCGGCGAGGTCAACCTGCAGTGGCGCAGCCGCGAGCACCGGCAGGGCGAGATCGGCTACATCTTCAACCCGGCCTTCCACGGCAAGGGGTATGCGACCGAGGCCGCCGAGGTGGTGCTGCGCCTGGGGTTCGAGGGCCTGGACCTGCACCGGGTGTGCGGGCGGCTGGACGGCCGCAACGCCGCCTCCGCGCGGGTGCTGGAGCGGCTCGGGATGCGCCGCGAGGCGCATCTGCTGCAGAACGAGATGGTCAAGGGCGAGTGGACCGACGAGGTCGTCTACGCGATGCTGCGCCACGAGTGGGACGCCCGCACCGCCTGACCCCGCACCGCCTGCCCCCCCGCCCGGCCCGGCCCGGACGTGGGTTCACCGCGCGGCCTGCTCCTCCAGCGTCCGGGCGAGGTCTCGGAGGTGGCCGCGCAGCTCCGCGGGGCGGCGGACGGTGAAGGCGAACCCCAGCCCGGCCAGCATCCGCGCGGCCCCGTCCAGCCGTTCGGCGCGCATGGTCATCACCACTCCCCCGCCGTCTCCGGCGCCGGCGAGCTCCGCGACCGATGGAGGGATCCGGCGGCGGGCCTCGTCGAGGGCGGTGTCCAGCACGACTTCCACCTCGTGGGCGTAGGGGACGCGCGCCAGTGACGCGGTGACGTGCCGGACGGGGTCGATGCCGCCGGGGACCTCGAACGTCGCGGTGCCGGGTTCGGCGGCGGTGATCCGGTCGACGCGGAACGTGCGGGTCTCGCCGCTGCGGTGGTCGTGGCCGGTGACGTACCAGCGGCCGGAGTGGAACACCAGCCCGTAGGGGTCCAGGTCCCGTTCGCTGTCCTCGCCGCGCCAGGACCGGTAGCGCAGGCGGACGCGGCGCCGCTCCCGGGCGGCGGCGGCCAGGGTGAGGACGGTGCCGGTGCCGGGTGCGGCGGTCCCGGCGGCGGCCCGGTCGGGCGCGGTGAACCCGAGGGTGTCGCGCAGCGCCTGGACCCGGTCGCGCAGCGCGGCGGGCAGGACGCGCTGCACCTTGGCGAGGGCGGTCTCGGTGGCCTGCCCGGGCAGGCCCATCCGCCGCCCGGCCAGCAGGCCCAGCACGACGGCGGCGGCCTCGTCGTCGGTGAGCATCAGCGGCGGCAGCTTGTAGCCGGGCATGAGCCGGTAGCCGCCGTGCCGGCCGCGGTCGGCGGTGACGGGGACGCCGAGGTCGTCCAGGCGGGCGGCGTAGCGGCGGACGGTGCGCTCGTCGACGCCGAGCCGCCGGGCCAGTTCGGCGCCGCCGATGCGGTGGTGGGCCTGCAGCAGCTCCAGCATCGCCAGGACGCGGGTGGTCGGGTGGGACGGCTGTGGCACGGGTCACTCACCTAATCCGGGCGGATCTTGTCCGGTATTCACCGTAGCGTGCGGGTGCACCCACCGAGAGAGGACACCCGGCATGAGCAACGAGACGCCCACCGAGACGCACACGGATACGCACACGGACCGGACCAGCGAGCGGCACACCGGCCCGGCCACCGGCCCTGAGCCGGGCCCGGACGCAGACCCGGTCACCAGCCCGGACGCGGGTAGGGACAGGGGCGCCGGGGCGGGCGGGGCGGTGTTCGTCCTGGTCCCCGGGTACTGGCTCGGCGCGTGGGCGTGGGACGAGGTGGCGGCCGTGCTGCGCGCGGCGGGCCACGACGTGCACGCGGTCACGCCCGCCGGGCAGGCCGAGCGGGCCGGTGAGCCCGCGCCCGGCCCCGGCGGCGTCGACGTCGAGACCCAGATCACCGGGATCGCGCGGGTCATCGAGGACGGCGGCCTGCACGGCGTCGTCCTCGTCGCGCACAGCGGCGCCAACATGGCCGTCACGGGCGCGGCCGACCGGATGCCCGGCCGGATCGCCCGGGTCGTGTACGTCGACACCGGCCCGATGCCGTCCGGGATGGCCGCCGTCGACTTCCACGACCCGGACGCGCGCGCGGAGCTGGAGCGGGCGGTCGCCGAGGAGGGCGGCGGCCGGTGGATCCCGGTGCCGCCGTTCGACCCCGCCGCCGACCCGGTGAACCTCGCCGGGCTGACCGCCGGGCAGCTGGCCGCGATGCGCGAGCGGGGCACGCCGCAGCCGTTCGGGACGGCGACGCAGCCGGCGGCGCGCCCCGATCCGGTGCCGGCGACGCCGCGCACGCTGATCGCCACCACGATCCCGCTCGCCGCGGTGCGGGAGATGGGCGCGGCCGGGCATCCGGTGTTCGCGGGAATGACCGGGCCCGGCTGGACCTACCGGGAGCTGCCCACCGGGCACTGGCCGATGTTCTCCCGGCCCCGCGAGCTGGCCGCGCTGCTGGCCGAGGCCGCCGGATGACTCACTTCTCCACAGCGCCGCGCCCTTTTCTTGTAACCCGCCCATGTAGATCATTTCGGCCGGGGCGAGGACACTCTCCCGGAGTCGCGCGGCCACGGGGGTCGGGCTGATCGCGAGGTGAGCAGATGACACCCACCCTCCGCCACCGGTCCCGCCGGGTCCACTGGCGGCGTTCGCTGGCGTCCGGCGCCATCGGCGTCGTCCTCGTCGCCGGGATCGGCGCGGTGGGCGCCGGGTCCGCGCAGGCGCTGGCGGGGCCGGTCCGGGCCGACGACGGTGCGCGCATCACCGCCGAGAAGAAGATCGCCTCCCGCGAGGTCGACATCACCATCGACTCCCCCGCGCTCGGCAAGTCGGTGAAGACCCGCATCCTGCTGCCGGCGAACTGGAAGCGGGACTCGTCCGCGACGTGGCCGGTCCTGTACGCCTTCCACGGCGGGCAGGACGACTACACCTCCTGGACGCGGAACACCGATATCGAGGCGTGGGCCGCCAAGTACAACGTCATCGTCGTGATGCCCGAGGGCGACAACGGCTCCTACACCGACTGGTACAACTACGGCAAGGGCGGGACGCCCAAGTGGGAGACCTTCCACACCGCCGAGGTGCGCCAGCTGCTGGAGCGCAACTACCACGCGGGGGCGCTGCGCGCGGCGATCGGCAACTCCTCGGGCGGCGCGGGCGCCATGGCGTACGCGGCGCGGCATCCGGGGATGTTCAAGTACGCGGCGTCGCTGAGCGGGATCCTGTCGATGCGCTCGATCGGGATGCCGGCGATGCTGATGTTCACCAACGCCGGCAACGGTCAGGACCCGTTCGCGATCTGGGGCATCCCGTGGGCCGACGACGCCAACTGGCAGGCGCACGACCCGTCCACGCTGGCGCCCAGGCTGCGCGGCACGGGGCTGTTCTTCTCCGCCGGGACGACGGGCCGGCCGGGCCCGGGCGATCCGGATGTGGCGCCGTGGGACATCGGCCTGCTCAGCGAGATCGCGGTCGGCGCGAACAACAGGGACTTCCGCAAGCGGCTGGACGAGCTGAAGATCCCCTACACCGCGCACATCTACGGCGACGGCCGCCACAACTGGCCGGCGTGGGTGCGGGAGTCGAAGTCCGTCTGGCCGACGCTGATGAAGTCGATCGGCGCGCGGCAGGCGTGACGCGGGCGCCCCGGTCCCGCCGGTCGACGGCGGGGACGGGGCGCGCGGGCCTATGACGGGCCCGGTGACCGGCCCGGTTCCGGGGCGGCTGCGGCTGCCGCCCCGGGACCGGGCCGCCGCGTTTCCCGGTCTCCCGGTCCGGGCGGGGGTCAGCGCGGGTAGCCGAGGCCGTGCCCGAACGGGTAGAGGACGGCGCCGGGCTCGTCGCGGACCGGGACGGCGACGGGCAGCCGCCCGCGCGGGTCCAGTTCGCCGAACAGGACCTTGCCGGCCGACCGGAGCGCCTCGGCGGTGTAGGAGTAGGTGGCGAGGTAGGTGGCGGCCCCGGGGAACCAGGCGATGTCGTAGGGGTCGCGGACGGCGATGACGATGACGGGTTTCCCGGTGGCGATGAGCGCCTTGACGAGGTTCATCTGGCCGGGCCCGTTGTGACCGGGTTCGTCCTCGGCGTCCCAGGCGCGGTTGGTGACGGCGACGACGAGGTCCTGGTCGCGGGCTGCGGCGACGGCCTGGTCGATCTGCGCGCGGCCGGGGCTGATGCCGGTCTGCCGGACGGTGGCGGTGGCGCCGCGCCGGGCGATCTCGGTGCCGAGGACGGCGGTGGTGGACACGCCCCAGCCGGTGACCAGGACGTCGCGGGGGCCGGGGGCCAGGGGCAGGAGGCCCGCGTCGTTGCGGACGAGGGTGGTGGTGCGGTCGGTGGCGCGCTGCGCGGCGGCCAGGTGCGCGGGCGTCCCGACGTTCCGGTCGACGCGGGACTCGTCGGCGTAGGGGTCGCGGAACAGGCCGCGGCGGCGTTTGAGGTCCAGGATCCGGTAGACCGACGCGTCGATGCGCTGCTCGGTGAGCTCCCCGGTGCGGACGGCGTCGACGACGGCGGCGAGCTGGCGGGGGAACAGGCCGTCGCCGTCGGCGTCCGCGGGCGGTTTGAGTAGGACGTCGGCGCCCGCCTGCAGGGCGAGGACGGGGATGTTCTCGTCGCCGTACTTGTCGCGGACGCCCTGCATGTCGAGCGCGTCGGTGACGATGACGCCGCGGAAGTGCAGCCGGTCGCGCAGGATGCCGGTGAGGATGGGCCGCGACAGGGTCGCGGGGTCGCCCGAGGGGTCCAGGGACGGCACGACGATGTGCGCGGTCATGATCGCCTCGGCGCCGTGGGCGATCGCGGCGCGGAACGGCGGCAGGTCGAGGCGCTCCCATTCGGCGCGGGTGTGGCCGATGCGCGGGACGCCGGTGTGGCTGTCGGTGGTGGTGTCGCCGTGCCCGGGGAAGTGCTTGACGGTGGCGGTCACTCCCCCGGCCCGGTACCCGCCGATCTGCGCGGTGACCATGCGCGACACCAGGTCGGGGTCGGAGCCGAAGGAGCGGACGCCGATGACGGGGTTGGAGGGATTGACGTTGACGTCGGCGTCGGGCGCGTAGTCCTGGTTGACGCCGACGGCGCGCAGTTCCCGCCCGGTGATGCGGGCGAGGGCGCGGGCGTCGCCGGTGCGGCGCCCGGCGGCCAGGGCCATGGCGCCGGGCGACTGGGTGGCGGGCGGCTGGATCCGGGCGACGATGCCGCCCTCCTGGTCGGTGGCGATGGTGGCGGGGACGCGGTGCGGCTGGGCCAGCGCGGCGCGCTGGATGCCGTTGGAGAACGCGGCGACCTGCGCCGGGTCCCGCACGTTGTCGGAGTAGTAGATGAACCCGCCGGGCCGGTACCGGGCGATGACCTGCGCGGCGTTGTCGGCCCCGTAGAGCCTGCGGTTGGCGGCGACGGCGGCGGGGTCGGCGGTGTCGGCGGAGGTGCCGTGGATCTGCAGGACGAACAGCTGGGCCGCCTTCTCCTCCAGCGTCATCGACCGCAGGATCCGCAGCAGCGCCGGGTCGCGGCCGTGCGCCCCGGCCCCGCCGGGGCCGCCGGGGCCGGGCGGGGGACCGGCGTGCGCGCCGGGCGCGTCCGGCACGTTCAGCGCGGTCATGGCGAGGATCCCGGCGGTGAGCCCGGCGGCCCACCGGCGGCGCGTGCGGGGACGGTTCATGACGGCTCCCTCCGGCCCCCGAGCTGCCCGGTGATCATGCTTCCTCCCGGCACGCTAACCCGGCCGGGCGGCGCCGTCCACGGCAATGCTCGACGAGGCGTCCGCCGGTGCGCGCCCCGGTGCGCGCCCCGGTGCGGGGCCGGGTGCGGGCGCCGGTGGCCGCGGGCGGGGCGGGTCATGAGCGGCGCAGCCAGCGCCACCAGCGGGCGCCGGGCCGGTCGGGCACGGTCAGCGGGTGCTGCTCGATGTCGTAGCGGCGGATGTAGGCGCCGGCGAAGGCCTGCACGCTGGCGCCGAGCGGGATGGCCAGCAGCACCCCGAACGGCCCGGCGACGGCGGCGCCGGCGAGGATGAGCCCGAACGCGACCGCGGGGTGCATGTCCAGGGTCCGCGCGGTGATGCGCGGCTGCAGCAGGTAGTTCTCCAGTTGCTGGTAGGCGAGGATGAACAGCAGGATCCACAGCGCGGTCGCCGGGGAGGCGGTCAGGGCGATGAGCACGGGCACCGCGCCGGCCAGGTAGGTGCCGATGGCGGGGATGAACTGCGACACCACCCCGACCCACAGCGCCAGCGTCGCGGCGTAGGGGACGCCGAGCACGACCATGGCGAGGTAGTGGGCGATGCCGGAGATGAGGGCGAGGAGCCCGCGGGAGTAGATGTAGCCGCCGGTCTTGTCGACGGCGATCTCCCAGGCGCGCAGGACCTCCCGCTGGCGGGGCGGCGGGAGCAGGGAGCAGACCGTCCGGCGGAACTGGGGTCCCTCGGCCGACAGGTAGAAGGTGAACAGCAGGACGCCGAGGCCCTTGAAGATGACGCCGAACGCGGTGGCGCCGATGCCCCACACGTTCTGGGCGAGGGAGGTCAGGTGCTGCGACAGGGCGCCGGTGACGGTGGGGAGCCGCTGGAACAGGGTGTCCTGCGACAGGCGCGTCCCGAAGGTGTCGTTGACCCAGCCGATGAGGTGGCGGACGTAGCCGGGGAACCCGTTGATGAGGTGGGTGGCCTGGGTGGCCAGCAGCGACCCGATGCCGCCGAGGAACCCGGCGGCCAGCACCCCGACGACGACGAACATCAGCGCGGTGGCGGCGCCGCGCCGCCACCCGTGCCGGGCCAGCCAGTTCACCGCGGGCTCGATCGCGAACGCCAGGAACAGCGAGGTCACCAGGAGCAGCAGCAGCTCCCGGAGCCGCTCCAGCAGCCACAGCGCCGCCATGAATCCCAGTACGACCGTCCCGGCCACGACGAACGCGCGGGGCAGCCAGGGCGGCATCCGGCGCGGCCCGGCGGGCCGTCCCGCCGGGCCGGGCGCGGCGGGGGCGTCGGGCGGGTCGTCGGCGGGCGCGTAGGCGGGGGCGTCCCCGGGGGCGGTGTCGCCGGGGGTGTCGCGGGACGGGTCGCCGGGCGGCTGCGGCATGCACGCACGGTAACCGCCCCGCTCCGGTCATACCGGTCATCGCGCCCGCGAGCCGGGGCAACCTTTGCCGAGGTTTCAGCCGGTCGGCGTCCGCCGGAAGAAAACTGGCCCGCCGTGTTGATCCGGGGCATCCTCGTTCGACCTAGGGATGAGAGGGGCCTCCGCACGGGGCCCCGCGACGATCCGGGAGCGGAACGATGAAGTACATGCTGATCATGCGCGCGACCGACGAGGCGTTCGCCGGGATGGCCGGCGCCGACTTCGGCGAGATGATCGAGACGGTGGGCCGCTACAACGAGGAGCTGATCCGGGCGGGTGTGCTGCTGGCCGCCGAGGGCCTGGACGACGCCGCCGAGGGCGTGGTCGTCGACCACTCCGCCGAGCCGCCCGTGGTCACCGACGGTCCCTACGGGGAGACCAAGGAGCTGTTCGGCGGCTTCTACATCCTGAACGTGTCCTCCAGGCAGGAGGCCGTGGAGTGGGCGAAGCGGTCGCCGCTGACGGGCCCGGGCTTCAAGACCGAGATCCGGCGGGTCACCACGATCGAGGAGTTCCCGCAGGACAACGAGTGGATCAAGAAGGAGCGGGCGTGGCGCGAGGCCACCGGGCAGCTGTGACCGGGACCGCCGTGCGCAGGCACGCCGCGAGCCGGTGCGCCGTGCCCGGGACCACTGTGGTCTGGTTCGCCGTGATCTGGTGCGCCGCGGCCGGGGGTGCGGGCCGGTGAGCGGGGGGACGGGACGCGAGGCGGTCGCCGCGGTGTGGCGGATCGAGTCGGCCCGGATCGTCGGCGCGCTCGCCCGCTACACCGGCGACTTCGCGCTGGCCGAGGACCTGGCGCAGGAGGCGCTGGCCGAGGCGCTGGTGGCGTGGCCGCGCGACGGCGTGCCGGGCAACCCGGCGGGGTGGCTGCTGACGGTCGGGCGGCGCCGCGCGATCGACGCGTTCCGCCGCCGGTCGGCCCGCGACGACCGGTACGCCGCCCTCGCCCGCGGGCTGGACGAGGGCGGCGCCGCCGCGGGCGCGCTCCCCGCCGGGCCGGCCGGCCCGGCGGCCGCGGACGTGCTGTGGGATCCGGACCGCATCGACGACGACGTGCTGGCGCTGATGTTCGTCTCCTGCCATCCGGTGCTGTCACGGGAGGCGCGGGTGGCGCTGACGCTGCGCGTGGTCGGCGGCCTGACCAGCGACGAGATCGCCCGGTCGTTCCTGGTGGCGACCGCGACCGTGCAGGCCCGCATCACCCGCGCGAAGAAGACGCTCGGCGCGGCGCGGGTGCCGTTCGAGGTGCCGCCGGCCGCGGAGCGGGCCGAGCGGCTCGGCTCGGTCCTCAGCGTCATCTACCTGATCTTCACCGAGGGCGCGTCGGCCAGCTCGGGAACGGAGCTGATCCGCGCGGAGCTGGCCGGGGAGGCGCAGCGCCTGGCGCGGGTGCTGGCCCGGCTGGTGCCCGGCGAGCCGGAGGTGCACGGCCTGCTGGCGCTGCTGGAGCTGACCGCGGCGCGGTTCCCGGCCCGCACCGGCCCGGACGGCGATCCGGTGCTGCTGGAGCGGCAGGACCGCCGCCGCTGGGACCGGGCCGCGATCGGCCGGGGCCGCGCCGCACTGGCCCGCGCGGCGGCGGGGCGGGGCCTCGGCCCCTACGGCCTGCAGGCGGCGATCGCCGAGTGCCACGCCGCGGCCGCGTCGGTCGAGGCGACCGACTGGGATCGGATCACGGTGCTGTACGAGGCGCTGGGCCGGCTGGCGCCGTCGCCGGTGGTGGAGCTGAACCGGGCGGTGGCGGTGTCGATGGCGCGGGGCCCGGCGGCGGCGCTGCCGATCGTGGACGGGCTGGCGGCCGCCGGGGCGCTGGCGGAGTCGCATCTGCTGCCGACCGTCCGCGGGGAGCTGCTCACCCGCCTCGGTCGCGCCGCGGAGGCGCGCGCCGAACTGGAGCGCGCCGCGCGCCTGTGCGGCAACGACCGGGAGCGGACGGTCCTGGAACGCAAGATCGCCGCACTCCCCTGACCGTGCTCCCCCTGACCGGTGCGCGTCCGGGCGGACCGCGTCCGGCCGGGCCGCCGGATCGGGCCGCCGGGTCGGCTGGCGGGTCGGGTCGGGGCGGCGGTCAGGCGGGGCCGTCGCCGGTCGGCGGGACGAACTCGGGCTGGTCCAGGACGCGGAGCCAGCTGCCGTCGGGCTGGCGGCGGACGACCTGGGCGCGGGCGCCGACGCCGTCCCGCGGCGGGGTGGAGGTGAGCGCGAGGTCGCCGCTGACCAGCGTGGGCAGCGGTTCCTCCGGCTCGAAGCGGGGGCGGGCGGCCAGCACCTTCTCCCACAGCGCGCGGATCGCCTCGCGTCCGACGGTCTGCGAGCCCGGCGGGTAGGCCAGCACCGCGTCGGGCTCGTAGAGGGCGGCGACGCCCGCGGCGTCGCCGGCGTTGGAGCGTTCGACGAACAGCCGCGTGATGTCCTCGGGCCGCATGGCCTTCTCGTATTCGGTCATGGTGTCCTCCGTGTTCGGTTTCACCTCCCATCGTGCTCACCGCACGCGCAGAAGTCCAAGAGATAGATGTTCTTTCGACTAGAAGCGATGCTTATGGGGGCCGGGGGCGCGGGCGCGGCCCGAACGGGATGCGGCAGGATGCCCGGTATGGCGGACGTGTTCACGCATCGGCTGCGGGTGCGGTACAGCGAGTGCGATCAGCAGGGCGTGGTCTTCAACGGCCACTACCTGTTCTTTTACGACGTGGCGCTGACGGAGATGTGGCGGGCGCTGCTCGGCGACTACGGGGAGATGGTGGAGGACGGCTACGACCTGGTCGTGGCCGAGGCGCGGATCCGCTTCCGGGAGGGCGCGCGGTTCGACGAGATGCTGGAGGTGTCGATGCCGGTGGCGCATCTGGGCACCACGAGCATGATCGTGCGTCCGGTGTTCCGGGTGGGTGGGCGGCTCATCGCCGACGGGGAGGTGCGGCACGTGTTCATCGACCCGGCGTCCAAGGCCAAGCGGGAGATGCCGCCGCAGGTCCGCGCGGTCCTGGAGCCCCACCTGGACGCGGCGGCCCAGGCGGCCGCCACCGCGCCGGGCTCCTAGCCCGCCGCACCGCAGCACCCCGGCTCGGGCCCCCTGGGCTCGGCCGCCACCTGGTCCGGTCACTCGCCGGGCGCGCCGTCGCCGGGCCGGGTGGGGGGTGCGGCGGCGTAGCCGGCCAGGCCGTGTTCGAGGAGGTCGAAGGCGCGGGCCGCGGCGGCGTAGACGTCGTCGCGCATCTCCTGCAGGGTCTCCCCGGCGCTCTTGCGTTCGGCGATCTGCTCGACGAGCCGGGTCTGCACGGCGAAGATCATGGCGGCGGCGATGCGGGGGGCCGGGTCGTCGGGGCCGGCGCCGGTGTCCTCGGCGAGGAGCCGCGCGAGGTGGTCCTCGGCGCGGCGCATCATCTGGCGGCTGCGGGCGGTGAGGGCGGGGCTGTCGCGGACGGTCCTGGACCAGACCTCCGAGCCCTCGTGGAAGGCGGTCTGGTAGGCGCGGGCGTCCAGGCCCTCGAAGAACCGGCGGCGGAACAGCGCGGCGGCGCCCTCGCCGGGGCGGCGGTCGCGGAAGTCGCGCCCGGTGGCCTCGATGATCTCGTCCTGCCGGTCGAAGAACAGGTCTTCCTTGGTCTTGAAGTAGTTGAAGACGGTGTTGACCGACACGTCGGCGGTGCGGGCGACGTCGGCGATGGTGACGTTGTCGAAGCCGCGCGTCATGAACAGGCCGGTGGC
The DNA here is from genome assembly GCF_040643275.1 of Spirillospora sp. NPDC047418. Taxonomy (NCBI): domain Bacteria; kingdom Bacillati; phylum Actinomycetota; class Actinomycetes; order Streptosporangiales; family Thermomonosporaceae; genus Spirillospora; species Spirillospora sp. NPDC047418. The sequence goes on along the minus strand of NZ_JBEYTW010000123.1, from coordinate 3,433 downwards.
GATGTCGCTGATGCGCCGCCGCGTCTCGCGCTTCTTGCGTTCGCGCAGTCCCGGTTCCGGTCCGGTGCCGGGGACGAGGTCCTCACCCATGCCCGAAAATATACCTTCACTAGTGTCACTGAGAATTTGGTGTGACTGCAAAATTGGGGTTACGCTAGCGGGCATTGCCGTGAGGAGGACATCGTGATCGAGGCGCGCGGGCTCGCCCGCACCTTCACCACCGGGCACGGCCCGGTCGAGGCCGTCCGGGGCGTGGACCTGCGGGTCGCGCCCGGCGAGATCGTCGGGTTCCTCGGCCCCAACGGAGCGGGGAAGACGACCGTGCTGCGGATGCTGACGACGCTGCTGGCGCCGACCGCTGGGACCGCGACCGTCGCCGGCCGCGACCTGCGCCGCGACCCGGCGGGCGTCCGCCGCCGCATCGGGTACGTGGCGCAGGGCGGCGGCACCGACCCCGCCGTCCCGGCCGGGGAGGAACTGGACCTGCAGGCCCGCCTGTACGGGGTGCCCGGCCGGGCCGCGCGGATCGCCGGGCTGTGCGACCGGCTGGACCTGGCGGGCCTTGAGGCGCGCCCGTCCGGGTCGCTGTCGGGCGGGCAGCGCCGCCGCCTGGACATCGCGCTCGGGCTGGTGCACCGCCCGCCGCTGCTGTTCCTGGACGAGCCGACCACCGGCCTGGACCCGCAGAGCCGCGGCAACCTGTGGGACCACATCCGGGCCATGCGCGACCGTGACGGCACCACGGTGTTCCTGACCACGCACTACCTGGACGAGGCCGACGTGCTGTGCGACCGGCTGCTGATCATCGACCGGGGCCGGATCGTCGCCGAGGGCGCGCCCGCCGAGCTGAAGCGCCGCGTCGCCGGCGACGTCGTCACCCTGGAGCTCGCCGACCCGGCCGGCGCGGGTCCCGCCCGCACGGCGCTGGCCGCCCACCCGGCCGTCCGCGAGGCCGCCGTCACCGGGTCGCGCGTGCGCCTGACCGTCGAGGACGGCGAGACGGCGCTCATGGGCCTGGTCCGCGCCCTGGACGGCGCCGGGGTCGAGCTGGCGTCGCTGAGCCTGGCGCGTCCCACGCTCGACGACGTGTTCCTCACCGTCACCGGCCGCTCCCTGCGCGACGCGGCCTGACCCCATGCGCCCCGGCGTGCGGCCCCAGGCGGCCGCCGAGAACAGCGAGAACAGAAGGAGAACCGGTATGTCGTTCGCGCGGACGGTGTCGGACACGCGGCTGATCTTCCTGCGGTACCTGCGGCAGACGCTGCGCAGCAAGGTCGCGGTGGTGTTCGGCGCGCTGCAGCCGCTGCTGTACCTGGTGCTGTTCGGGCCGCTGCTGTCGGGCCTGGCGGAGGTGCGCGGGTCCGGCGCCGGCGCCTGGCAGGTGTTCGTGCCGGGGGTGCTGGTCCAGCTCGCGCTGTTCGGCGCCGGGTTCGTCGGGTTCGGGCTGATCGCCGACCTGCGGTCGGGGGTGGTGGACCGGCTGCGGGTCACCCCGGCGAGCCGGACCGCGCTGCTGCTGGGACGCGTGCTGCGCGACACCGCCGTCGTGGCGTTCCAGGGGGTGCTGCTGGTGGCGGCCGGGCTGGCGCTGGGGCTGCGCGCCCCGGCGGGCGGCATCGCCGTCGGGCTGGTGCTCGTGGTGTCGCTCGCGGTCGGCGTCGCGTCGCTGTCCTACGTCCTGGCGATGCGGACCCGCAGCGAGGACGCGTTCGCGCCGCTGCTGTCGGCGGTGACGCTGCCGCTGATGCTGCTGTCGGGGATCCTGCTGCCGATGAGCCTGGCGCCGGGCTGGCTGGACGCGGTGTCGCGGTTCACCCCGTTCCGGTACGTGGTCGACGCGACCAGGGCGGCGTTCCTCGGCGACTACGCGACCGCGGCGCTCGCCGAGGGCGCGCTGGTCACGGTGGTGCTGCTGGTGGTTTCGGTGGCCCTGGGCGCCCGCCGCTTCCGCGCCGGGGACACCTGACCGCCCGGCGGGGCCTCGCCCCCGCCGCCTCCCCCGCCCGGTCCCCCGTCCGGTCCGGTGGTGGCGCGGCCGGCGGCGCGCTGGGCGATGTAGGCGCCGGTCAGCACGATCGCGCCGCCGGTCAGCTGCAGCGGCGTGAGGCGCTCGCCGAGCACGGCCCAGGCGATGAGGGCGGCGGCGACGGCCTCGGTGTAGCAGATCGCCCCGCCGACCTGCGCCGGCAGCCGCTGCAGGCCGGCGACGCCGGCGAGGTAGGCCACGACGGTGCTGACGATCCCGATCCAGGCGACCAGCGCCCAGCCGGGCGCGGTGTGCCCGGCGACGGGGACCTGCGCGGGCAGCACCGCCCACGGCAGCGCCCACGGCGCCGCGGGCAGGGTGAGCGCGGCGGCGGCCGTGACGCTGCCGGCGGTGGTGATGACCAGGGGGTCGACCCGCCCGGCGAGCCGGTCGACGATCAGGAAGTAGCTCGCCTGGCAGGCGGCAGCGCCGAGACCCGCGGCGAGGCCGACCGGGTCCAGGGACAGGCCCGTCCACACCTGCACGACCAGCGCCAGCCCGGCCATGGCGGTCGCGACGCCGGCGGCGGCCGTGCGATGCACCGGGACGCGCCGCACCAGCCGCAGCCACCCCAGCACGATGACGGGCCCGCTGAACTCCAGCAGGATCGCCACCCCCACCGGCAGCCGCGACGCCGCGACGAAGTAGCACGCCTGGCAGCCCGCGACCGCGGTCAGCCCGTACACGATCAGCGGCCGCGCGTGGGGCCGCAGCCCGGCCAGCACCGCCCGGCCCCGGACGGCCGCGGTGAGCGGCACCAGCACCAGCGCGGCGACCGCGATCCGCAGCCACACCGCCTGCAGCGGGCCGAGGCCCGCCTCGATCAGCGCCTTGCCGAACGGCCCGGACGCGCCGAAGCACACCGAGGACAGCAGCACCAGGCCGAGGCCCCCCGCCCGGGTGCGCGCCGCGCCGTCCATCGCCACTCCCCCGCCACTGCCCGCCGCACGGTCCGCCCGCCCCGCGGCGAGCCCATGAGCATCCTGCCATAACAGTCCTTACATGCCGGAAGGGTGGATACCGGCCCGTAACTCGGGCGATGCCGGACGGACCGCACCGGGCGACTACTATTCGCCGGATGAGCTGGCAGGCGGCCGGGGCGGGGCCCGGCGGAACCGGAGGCGGCCCGAGCGACGACCTGTTCGCCTCGGTCGAGGGCAACGTGCGCGAGCTGGTGGCCTCGCCGTGGTGGCAGACCGCCCAGCCCGCCGACCGCGCGGCCCAGGTCGCCGCGCGGATGCTGTGGGGCGCCGGCGAATGGTGGCTCTACGGCGCCTGGGGCCGCTGGTACCGGTGCGGCCTGGACGGCGCCTGGCACCCCTGCCCGCCGCCCGAGGCGTTCGAGGACCGCCGCGTCGCCGTCCCCGCGCCGCGCGGCGCGGGGGCCCCCCCGGGCCCGCCCCAGCA
>NZ_JBEYTW010000122.1:0-24980 GCF_040643275.1 Spirillospora sp. NPDC047418 | reverse complement strand
CGGATTAGTGTGTCACCCGCCAGCAACCGCAACCTCATGACCAGCACGAACACGTAGCAAACCGCGGCATCGTAGACCGACCTGTGCAAGTCAGGTCGAAGGCTGGCAGACAGGCTCGACCTACTCCGCTCCGACGGCTGTGCTTGCCCTGCCAACTGCCAGCGAGGTCTTCGCCTCTGGACGGGACGCCCGTCCTGAACCTCTTGCCACGCGAGCCGGAGTGCCCGCGCCGGAGGAACGGGTTCGTCAGGTGTAGCCGCCCTTCCAGTACTCCTCATGACTTGTGGCGGAGTCGTCTGGACGGCTCCGGCGCAGATCGTCGTATCGCGCGTAGAGAAACTGCACAGCTTCCTGCAAACTGCACTCGAACGTCGACATGAGCCACTTGACAGCCGGCAGAATCTGACATTCGACGATCAGCCTGTCGAGAGGCTCCCACTCGCTGGCCATGCGGGCGTCCTGGCACGCACGGGGCTACCGACCAACTGAGTTTATTGAGCAGCGGTGCGCCCTGGTGACCGCCGGCATCTGCCGGGCGTGGCGGAGGGGTCGCGATGTGCGGCCCGGCGCGGCCGCATAGTGACCAGCCCCCACGCGGCACGCTTCGGGCTGCCTGGCGTGGGGCCGCGCAGCAGCCTGACCACCGCCGCCCCTTGACCTCAACGCGAGCTGATCATCGGTCCGCCGAAGTCACGCACCGCCCTCCGCACCATGGCACTCCCCATGCGGTCATCCCGGACCTGCGGCGGCATCTCGGCAACTGCACCGGCGCTGAGGAGCCCGACGCGCTGATCTTCACCTGCAAGCGCGCCGACGACCTGCGGCAGGCGAACTTCCGGCGCGCGACCAAATGGGACGAGACCCTGACCAGGCTCAGCGTGCCGAACCTCCACTTTCACGACCTCCGCCACACCGCGAACACCTTCCCGACCAAGCCCGGCGCGACGCTCCGCGACCCCATAGAGCGGATGGGCCCCGACAGCGTGCGGGCCGCGATGATCCACCAAGCACCGGACGCCGCGCGATACTGCCCTACCCGGGCGAGTAGCCAGCCGAACCGGCCCCTTCGCCTTGGCGAGCGGAGAAGCCCGCGGTCGGACGCGTGGACGCAGAGTGTCGCGCCCCACGGACATGAGCCGGTCCCGCGCGCGACGAGCCAGGCGCAGGACCGAGAGCGAGGTCGGACAGTCCGGTCAGCGGGCCGGGTGCCGCTTGACCTGCTCGATCAGACCGGCGAACTCCGCAACGGACAAGCTGAGGTGCCCCCCATCCGGGTCCTTGCTGTCCCGCACCCCGATCCCCGCCCCCGGAGCAAGCCGCCCCAGCTCAACACACTGGTGGTCATCAACGCCGCCGCTGTAACTGCTCTTCCGCCAACGAACGATCATGAGTACTGCTCCAAGTACTTCTCGACGAGGGCGCGCGAGGCGTCTTCAGGGAGGGCCTTCGCACCGATACGTTCGAACCTAGTCGAAAAGTCCCGCACCTCGCTTGGGCTCTCGATCAAGCGTCCGCCGTGTTGGGCACCGGCGTAGGCGACGTCCCGCTCTTCCAGACAGATCACTTGGAACGGCCCGTCGAATCCTTGGTGAGCGCCAGCCGCAGTCGGCACAATCCGCATGATGACGTTCTGGTGGCCCGCCATGTCGAGCAGGTGCTCCAGCTGATGCCTCATGACCTCAGGGCCCCCGATGGGGCATGCCAACACGCTTTCGTCGACGAGCATCCAGAGCGTAGGCGTATCCGGGCGTTCCAAGATCAAGCGTTGCCGCTCAACACGCATGGCAACCCCAGCATCGATGTCCTTGGTCAACCCCGTTTCGAGAAGTGCCCGAATGTACTCCTCTGTCTGGAATGGCCGAGGGATAGCCTTCCCGTGGTAGGTCTTGATCGCGGTGGACGTCCTCTCGTACTCCTTGCACTGACGCGCCCAGTCTGGGTCGTGCGCCATTCGGGCAAACCAGAGGATCAGCTGAAAAAGTAGACCCGTCCCGTAGTGCTTATCGAGCAGCCGCATCTGATCGTCCTGCGGACGCCGCCTGCCCGCCTCCAAGTTGGAAACAGTCGAGCGCGCGATGGCCATGATCTCCCCACACTGAGCGAGCGACAGCCCGGCCTTCTCACGCATGTAACGCATGAAGAAGGCCAGGAAGTGCCACATCGAGATCCGAGGGTCCAGGGGCTCGCGGACGGCGGGCATCACGTCTCCTTGTTTTTCAACTTCTACGGGTACACCTAAAGATTAGGCATCCACGGTGATCCTTGTCACAGGAAATCGGAATCTCAGGCAAGGACAGGATGATGGCGATGACGGCGACCGCAGAGCCGGTTATGCCCCTTATGGGGACACCTTCCGCAGTGGGGCTAGCGCGCACCTTCGCGGACACACAAATCCGCAAATGGGACTACCCGCACATTCTCGACAGCGCACTTCTCATCGTGTCGGAACTCGTCACCAACGCGGCCCGCCAGACGCCGGACGAGGAGATCCGTCTCCAGCTCAGCCGCGACGCCTACGGGATCATCATCGCCGTCTGGGACACCGACCACGAGCTGCCCAAGGCCAAGCCGCTCAAGGAACTCACCCTCGACGACCTCGACCTGTCGGCGGAGGCGTTCGACGACAACGGCGGCTGGGGCCTGCACATCGTCCAGGCCATGTCCGCCAAATGCGGCGTCACCGCCGACCCGGCCGGCGGCAAATGGATCTGGGCGCGCATGCACCCGTAGCAGGCCCCCGCGCCCACCCCACCCCCACCGGCAGTCCAGGCACGCCCTTCGACGGGAGGCAGCACAAGAATGGCCACCGACCACCTGACGGCCACGAGCGGACGACGCCCGTTCCTGACCGCTCTCGACGAGGCCGTCCGCAAGCGCGGCGGAATGTCATGCGGCATCGTCGCACGCAGCGGCACACCCGTCCTCTACGTGATCAACACCGAGTCACCCGGCAGGTTCACCGAGATCGGCGCCGACTTCATCACCGGGACCTGGATGTTCACCTGGGCCCCCACCGGCGAAACGATCAGCGCGGCCAACTCCCCCACGCAGGCCGCCGAAACGATCGCCCGCGCGCTCGGGGCTCACCTCGGGACCCGTCCGTAATGGGCAGCGAACTCGCAACGACAGCGCGGCTGCTCCTCATCTTCGGAACGGTGTGCCTGCTCTTCGGAGCCATGGCGGGCTACGTCCTAGGCCCCGGCCTGGTGCACCGAACCCGACGACTGCTCCGGAGGCTGCGCCGATGAGCCAGATCACGGCAGCCGAGGTGACCGCAGCCCTGGAGATCACCAGAGCCGCCTACCAAGAAGCCACGATCCGCGCGGGCCTCCTCGCCGGAAAGATCGCCGAGGTCCACGCCAACGCCGAGTCGCAACTGGCCGGCCTTGAAGCCCAGGACGACGACACCGCCCCCACCCCCTAGACCCCTCCGGACGGACGGCGTTCCTAGCACGGCACATGCCGTCCGTCCGGAGGTTCCAATGCGGTTCACCAGCCGCAAGAGGCGGACCTGGGGCTCGGCCCTTGGGCTCGGATCAAGCGGCACGACCGACCCCACCAAGTAGGACGAGACCGTGGCGCTCGACCAGCCCTTGGTGACTCAGTTCGAGGACGGCGCGGTGTGAAAGCATGCGACTGTGACGCCCGATGCCACCCGTGAGGGAGCCGCCCAGTTCACCGCCCGTCTCCTGGCCACCGCTGCCGCTCCGCTCGACCCCGCCTCGGCGGACGGCCCACGAGTACTGCACTGGCCGGGGCGTCGGCTGCTGGTGCAGCGCGGGGACACCGAACTGGCCGTCCGCGACCTTGAGGGGGCTGGGGCGGAGACCCGCTTTCCCGCGCCGTGGCCTCGCCGGTACGGCTCAGTGGCGGTCTCTCCCGCTGGTGATGTCGCCGTGTTCGCCGGCGTGCACGCCTTGCGGGCCGTGGATTCGGCCGGCGCCGTGCTGTGGGAGATCCGCCACGGTTGCTGGTCTGCGGCCGTGTGCACGACGGCCCATGCCTCGTTCTCCGAGTACGCCGACGATTACCACCACGGCCACGCCGACAGCGGCTCGGCGGCCTTCTCCTCCGACGGCAAGGTCCTGTGGGCTCACGTCCGCAGCCACACGGGGCAGGACACCGAGGAGGAATGGCTGATCCTCGACGCCGCCGACGGCTCGCTGCTGACCCGGGCCGCGACGATGACCGTGGGATCGGGCTCCTTCCACTTTCCTCACCCCGACCCGGCGTACATGGGGCTGTCCATCGCGGAGGGCGAGGAGACTTCGCCCGTGCTGTGGGGACGCTGGGACGGTACGCAGCTCACCGTTCAGCGATTCATCGAGGAGGTCTTTCTCGCGGTGAGTCCGTCCGGGGAGCACTTCCTGACCACGGATACGGGCCAGTGGGCCCTCTATCTCCACCAAGCGGAAGATGGCTTGGAACTACGGCGACTGAACGCCCAGGATGCCGTACCCCCTCCTTCGGGAGACGACCGTGCTCGCTGGGACTTCGAAGCGGCGTTCCCCTACGACGACATCGCCGTGGTCGGCACCGAGCACTACGCCGAGGCCCCCCGCCACTGGCTCATCAATCCCCGCACAATGACCCTGCGAGGACCAGTCGTCTACCCCTTCCCCGTCTCGGGTCCTCCCCTGTCGGCAGGAAAAGACGCCTGGTGCACACTCTCCAAGGATCAGACCGCTCTCCACCTGTGGGCCCTCCCGCACCGGGAATGAGCCAACAGCCCGGCCCCGGCGCTCAAAGCTGCTCGCCCCCCCGAACGGTGGCCCCCTCCAGGACGGCTCTCCTCAACGCCGCCGCCCCTCCTTCCCGTGCTCGGTCTACGTCCTGCGGTCCTTCCAGCTGTCCTGGCGAAGACAGACCTGACCCCGGGCGAGTGGACGTCGCGGAATGTCGGTAGCACAAAAGGGCACGATCCGCGGCTGCGGCCCACAGCCTTTTCGTAGGTGGACGCGGACGGTTCCGAACCGCCGGCTCCTCTCTTATAAGGACTCGTGATCATCCGAACACGGGCCCTGACCTGTACGGGAGCACGCTCTCGGACGGCCCGTCTCCCCCGCCCGACGCAACCTAATGGCACGCGTATGGCACGCGCGCGACGCCCGATCACCCGGCATGATCACGCTCGCGACCTGCCACGACCCACACGCTCCCCAGTGGCACGCGAATAGCACGCCCGCCCCTGGGCGCCTCGCACCTGCCTGCAGCCGCCCGGACAGCGCTCCCCGTGGCGGCCGTGGACGTGCGGCGCAGCCGCTGTTCCTCCCCCACCTTCCTCCCCCCGGCCCCGACGAGACCTGCACTTAGCGGCGGACGGGTTCTGTCAAGGGTGGCGAAGCCATCACGTAGTGACGCCCGAAGGGCGCCCTTGACGGGTTCCGTCCGCCGCCATCCTCGACGGTTCGGGTTCGGGGGAGCCCCGCACCCTTCCAGCCCAGCTTGTGATGCCCTGTCGGTGGGGCCTGGTGGAATGCGGGCATGGACGAATCCCCTCGACTGGTCACGCAGTTGCTCAAGGCAGTGGTCGCATACACGTGGTTCTTCGAGACCTGTGACGAGACCGTGTTGGACGATGACACGGCGCTCAAGCAGCAGGAGTACGCCGGTTACCTCCTCAACCAGCTCTCCGACGCAGACAAGCAGCGGGTTGCTGACGAGCTGGCAGCCCTGGCGGCGAGCGAGACAGACCCGGCATACCGAGAGTTCCTGGAGACGTTCGCCTTCGCGATGGGCCTGGTGGAGCCGGAGGACGGCTGAGGCGGCGGCGCGACCCTGCACGGCGAGCGGTCGGGGCAGGGCCGGCGGACGCGTCGCGATGCGCGGCCCGGCGCGGCTGCCCGGTGACCAGCGCCCACGCGGCACGCTCCGGGCGACCAAGCGCGGGGCCGCGCAGCAGCCTGACCGCCGCCGCTTCTTGACCTCAACGCCGGGACGGTCACCGTCCGGCAAGCGCAAGTCGAGTTGGACACCGGCGAACTGATCATCGGCCCGCCCAAGTCACGGGCCGGCCTCCGCACCGTGGCACTCCCCCAAGCGATCACCCCGGACCTGCGGCGGCATCTCGGCAACTTCACCGGCGCTGAGCCTGATGCGCTGATCTTCACCGGCAAGCGCGGTGGCGTCCTGCGGCGGGCGAACTTCCGGCGCGCTACCAAGTGGGGCGAGACCGTGATCAAGCTCGGCGTGCCGAACCTCCGCTTTCACGACCTCCGCCACACCGGGAACACGTTCGCGGCAGAGTCCGGCGCGACACTCCGCGTCCTCATGGAACGGATGGGCCATGACAGCGTGCGGCCCGCGATGATCTACCAGCACCGGACGGCGGGCGGTAACCGGCCATAGCCCAGGCCATGGACAACAAGATCAGCAACGCCAACCCGGACGACGACGATGGGGCGGCCGGATCGCTCGCGCTCGTCGGCTAATGGCACGCTAATGGCACGAAGACCCTGTTCCCATGATCGGGAACAGGGTCTTTTCGCAGGTGGGCGCGGACGGTTTCGAACCGCCGACTCCTCGCTTGTAAGCCAAGACTACCCCGCTCCATCGCAGCTCGCTGCCCTGCACAGCGGTGCCCCCGTGGCTCAGCAACGTCCAGCCGCGTCCGCCACGACTGTCACTCAGTTAGACACTCACCTCCTGCGACCTTGCGTGCAGGACCACAGCCCTGATCACGCTCACGACCACCAGGGCCAGCCATCTACCAGCGTCGTCGTCACTCTGGGGGGTGAGGACTGTCGCCACGTGCTCAAGGGCATCCGCTACGCGGCCGCCCTCAGGGTGCCGGGTAGCGCGCGGGCACGCGGCCTCTTCGGCCCAGTCACGGAGCGCCCGAGCTGGCCACCACAGGCCGGACGGCCAACCTGTCCACAAAAGCCTCAACTCAGGATGTATCGGATGTATCCTCGAACCATCTCAGCGTTGGGCAGAGTGAAAGGGGGCTGTCGTGACCCGCAAGATAGCTTTGGTCGCCGGCATTACTAACTACAGCGGCCGGTGGAGTTCTTTGCAAAATTGCGCCAACGACGCAGACGAGATGGCTACCACACTCACCTTCCCTGAGTACGATTTTGATGTAACAAAAATTCTAGACGACCAAGTTACGAGACAGGCAATAATTCGATGGCTACTGGAAGCAAAGACCTCCGGGGCCGATGAAGTGCTCTTCTATTTCGCAGGCCACGGGGTCGTTAACGATCTTAATACTTACCTGGTTACGGCAGACAACCAGGAACTCGACGAAGGGATCCCTCTAGTTGACCTGATGAAAATCGCAGAACCTCATGCAGGCACGGGAACTGAGGTTGTAATAATACTCGATTGCTGCCACTCGGGAGAGGCCGTCAATGGCGGAATTTTGACATCTCGGCGAATTTCGAATCCGGATGTTAGTGAGACAGTTCGCCAAGTTAACCCATCGGCTGTAGTTATGGCCGCATGCACACCCACCCAAAAGGCCAAAGAGTCCACTAATCTGTCACACGGGGTATTTACTTATCATCTACTTGAAGCACTCATGGGGGCTGCGGCTGATCACAACGGGGATGTTACTGTTCACAGCCTTTATGAGGTTGTCTCAAGAGAGATGGACGCTTCTCCAAGGACTTCCCAAAATCCAGTATTTGGTGGGAGGGTTACGGGCCGAGTCATTCTAGGAAGCGGATTCACTCCTGTGCTCGCCGCCCCTCGTCCAGAGCAAGAACTTGCCCTGATTGAGATCGAAGCAAACGAGCACCTGGAGAGCTACAATAGACTTCGCTCAATTAGTGGCGAAAATTGGCGCGAAACTGGCTATGCGGCCGCTTGCCGAAAGCTCGAAGCGGTCAGCGCATGGTTTTCCAAGCAAGAGGTAATCGAAGGCCTACCACAGCGAAATGCATTTCGACAAGCAAAAGCCACTCTTCTTCGATACCAGAGTGAACTTGGGGTAGTGGAGCCGGGAACCAAGACCCGTTGGGGAATTCTCGAAAGCCAAATTGGCGCAGGCGGTTTTGGCAAAGTATGGCGTGTGCGTGAGGGCAACGGGAACCTACTCGCCTATAAGATCTACCATGCCAACGAACTCTCCGACCGGGAAAAGGTTAAGCGATTCCGCAATGGTTACGATGCGATGCGAATGCTCGACCATCCATCCATCGTCAACGTGCACGACTATAGCGATAGTCCGCCAGGATTCATAATGGACTATATCGAGGGTAGCAATCTCCGAGAACTCGCTATAGGGACCTTCTTGGAGCCAGCCGAGATACTCGCCATCCTACTCAAAAGCGCTGAAGCCATCGCAGACGCACACGCGAGCGAAGTCATCCACCGGGATATTAAGCCCGAGAACATTGTGTGCAAACTTCAAGAAAACGGCACCTATAAGCCCTTCTTGACGGACTTTGATCTTGCATGGTTCAGCACCCAAACGCAAAAGGCGACCAAGACTGCGATGGGGGTCGTCTACTATGCCGCCCCCGAGCAATATTTTGCCTTTAATCCCAAGGCTGCCCGAGAGCGAACGGCCGCATTGGACATCTACTCGTTTGGGCAGTTGGTCTACTTCTGCTTCACGAACCTGGACCCTGACCCCGTAAACATCGACGCGAACAGCACCAACCTCCAAAAAGAATTACTCAAGACATGCCCAGCGAAGGTAACCAGTAGCACGATTGATCTATATCGCGCCTGTACTAGATTCTCCCCAGCGGATCGTCTCCAAACATTCGGGGAAGTGATCGCCACACTACAGAGAGCGCTTCAAAGTCTGACGCACACGGACAACGACGGAAAGATAGGCCGAGATGAATACATTCGAGAAGTAGCATTCCAGATGGGAGGCATCCTCTATAAGGAGGATGTGCCGTCATTCTCCAACGCTAGTGGACTGTGGGAAGTTTTCCCTTCCTGGAAAACTCAAACGCATACACGAGAAGGAGTGAAGGAATATCTTTGGCTACACTGCAAACCCACGGACCGCATCGCTCTGGAGAATATCTCCAATGAGCGTATGAGAGTTGTACTAAATCGCAAAATCGATGCCGCATTGAACTCCTATAGAAATCAAGCCAGGCGCCAGTCTGGCAAGCACGGAGAATTTGAATTTTTCATGGAATGGCATCCATCGAAGATGACACGTAGTGATTGCTTGAGGCTATGCGAGGCACTGCGAGTAGTTTTCAGCAACCTTCAGGTTTGATTGAACAGTGAACCTTTTTCAACGTGTGCTGAGCTCGCGGTTCTGGAGGACGTGGATGGCCTTGGCCAGGTGACCGGCCCGGTGCGGGCAGCAACGTAGCTTGGTCAGGATCTTCCAACTTTTGAGCTGGGCGTTGGCTCGTTCGCCGGGTCCGCGGAGCTTGGCGTGGGAGCGGTTGGCGTCCTTGAGCGGTTCGGACTTGTCCTTGCCCTTGTAGGGCGTCTTGATGTGCGGGCCGGCGCCGACATAGCCTTGTCGGCCAGCACCAGGAACCCGGCTGCGGCCAGCTCGCGGACCAGGCCCCAGATCCGAGCGGCCGTCAGGTCGTGGACCGAGCCGGGCAGCGGTCCCGACACCCACACGATCGTCCCGTCCGGGGAGGCGATGACCTGCAGGTTCACGCCGTGTTTCTTGTGCTTGCCCGAGTAGAAGGGCCGGTCGGCCTTCACCCGGTCGATCGGGATCAGCGTGCCGTCCATAACCAGGTACAACAGACCGTCCTTCTTAGCCTTCGCCAGCGCCCGGCTGAGTTTGGGTGATCGGGCCGACAGCAGCGTCACCGTCTCGTTGACGTAGCGCCCTACCGTTGTGAATGAGCCCGATGGGTTCCTTTGGGACTGGATGATCGGGTGGTGAGGGTGGGGCAGGGATGGCTTACGTATCGCTGTCTTCGATGGCTCGCTTGGCTGTGCCCCCTGCCTCGCCCCGCTTCTTCCTGACCGCTGGATTAGGCACTGCGATTGATCGCTATGTAGGGCGGAGCTGGTGGGGAGAGGCAGCACTTCCATCGGATCGACGAGAGGAACGTGCTGGTGGGCGTGGTCGTGGGGATCGCCGTTGCCAAGGAGATCCACTGGGCTGAGATCAAGATCGCTGAAGGTGGGAAGGTGGTGTCCAGCCACCGGGTGGACAACACTCCGGAGGACGTCAGCGCCCTGATCGGCGAGATCAAGGACGTTGAGGTCGAGCACGGGCCGGCGCTGGTGGGCGGGATCGCCTCGTTGCTGCAGACGATGATGCTGGAAGCCGGCCTGGTGGTGGTCCACGTGCCAGGGCTGGCGGTCAACCGCGCTCGCCGTGGAACCCGCGGCGGTGAGCACAAGAGCGACCCGAAAGACGCCAAGGTCATCGCCGACCAGGTGCGGATGCGGGACGACCTGCGCCGGGTCACCGCCACGCGGGAGGAGGACGTCGAGCTGCGGCTGCTGACCGCGCGGCGCGCTGAGCTGGTGGAGGACGCCAGCAGGCGAGCCAACCGGCTGCGGGCACTGCTCAACGCCATCCACCCGGGCCTCGAACGGCACGTCGAGGTGACCGGGAAGACCTGGCTGCACCTGCTCACTCGCTACGCCACTCCGGCCGAAATCCGAGCAGCCGGGCGAACACGCGTCCTGGCTCACCTGCGCAAACTCCGGTGGGTCAAGGACACGGTCCTGATCAAGGCCACCGAGACGGCCGTGGGCTCCGCGCAACGACAGCGCGTCAGCATGCCCGGTGAGAAGGTCACGGCCGAGCTAGTCAAAGAGACCGCGGCAGAGGCCCTGGCCGCCCGCGACCGCCTGGCCGCGCTCGACAAGCGCATCCAGGAAACCCTCGACCGCCATCCCGACGCGGCGCTGGTCGCGAGCCTGCCCGGCATGGGCCCGATCATGACCGCGGAGTTTCTCGCCGTGACCGGCGGCATCAGCCGCTTCGCCACCGGCGATCAGCCCGCTGCCGCCGCAGGCCTGGCGCCCGTCCTCAAACAATCCGGCAAGAGCCGCCACCTGCAACGCGCCCGCTCCGGCGACCGCGCCCTCAAACGGGTCTTCTACCAGTCGGCGTTCTGCGCCATCGGACACGACCCCGCCAGCACCGACTTCTACCGGCGCAAACGAACCGAAGGCAAGAACCACCAGCAAGCCGTACTCGCCCTGGCCCGACGCCGCGTCAACGTCCTGCACGCCATCCTGCGTACCCGACACCCCTACAGCACCGACTACACGCCCGCAGCGGCTTGACAAAGCCATTAGGCAGCCAGGCGGTGGTGGTTCCGACCCCGAACCCGGCGCCGAGCTGCGCGAACGTCTCCCCGTTCTTCAAGTACGCCAGCGTCATCAGCGCCTGCATACCCGCCGTCAGGGCCCGGCCCTTGCTGCCGATCTGCTTGCGGTGCCGGCCGACGATCCCGGTCACGTACTGCAGTGTCTGACGCGACAACGGCAGCGAAGAACGATAGAAAAGCATGTGAAGCCCCTGGTGGGATCGGTCGGTTGTGAGAGATCACCCGTCCTACCAGGGCTTCTTCATGTTTTAGGGACCGCCACGCCGCCCGCGATCGTGCTGTGATCACCCACCCACAAGCGCTGGTGGAAAACGCTCAGTGAAGGCTTTAGCTTCTCGCCCAACAAGGGGACGCGCGCTGCCTACCGGGTCCCTCGGCCGAGGACGTGGACGTCACCGTGTTGGCGGATGGGGACGGTCTGGTGAGTGGCCAAAGTGTCTTGGGCTCTGACGGCAGAGGCTCCTTCGGCCAGTTCGCCTACCTCGTCTGCTATGAGCCAGCGGAAGGCGGTGCTTTTGTCCGTCTCTCGGAGGGTCCCGGCCTTGGCCTGGCAACGGAAGGACGAGGGCGACGATGCCGCAGGGCACGTTCTTGCAGACGCCGGGCAGGGCCGTGGGCGTGGACATCTAGGCCGGTTTCCAAGGTCGGGGACGATGGGGCGGCGCCCCTCACGGTCGTCTATGAGCACGGCGGCGCATAGCTCAACGGCCCCGTTTCCGGGCTTGGAAACGGGGCCGTTCACGTGGATGGGTGCGGACGGTTGCGAACCGCCACCTCCTCGCCTGTAAGGAGCCGTGAGCATCCGTTTCGCGGCGTCGACCTGGGCCTCGCCCGCTCGTCCTGGACGACGCGTCCTCCCATCCACAGACCTAATGGCACGGACGCGCGGCATGATCGCGCAGGTTGATCAAGCCCCTGAGCTGCCGAACCTCACAGCTTCCACACTCCTAAGTGGCACGCAAGTGGGATGGGGCCGACCTCTCGCGTGGCACGCACACTGCTCCCCCTCCTGAGCTTCCCGTCTGCGCGTCCGACGCTGGCCAAGCTTCGGGGTGGGGAGCTGCGGGTGGGGATCGCGGGGAATCAGACGGTGCGGGCCGGCAGGATCCTGCGGTCGCTGGATCTGCCTTCCGACGTGATCGCGACGTCAGGGGAATCGTTCAGCGGGACGCCCCGGAGGCCGACCGTGTTCCGACGAGGCGGATTGATTCACTGGCCGAGCTTCCGGGCCGTGTCGCTGAGTTCAACGCTGGAGGGCGCTGAGCGTGGTCTGCCATCCGTAGAGGCGGTCGTCCAGGCGGCCGACGCAGTCGGTGTCGGCCCAGGGCTGGAGGGCGCGGCGAACGGTGTGCACGCGGTCCATGGCAGTGGCGTACCCGGTGACGGCGAGTTGGTCGAGGTCCTGTTCGGCGTAGGATCGTGCGACTTCGACGGCGGCCAAGACTCCGAGGATGACGACGCCTTGTTTTGGGGTTGGTGTCGCCGATCGCGTCCAGGACGCTGAGGGGTGTGGCCTTGGCCAAGCTCGGCGTGCCGAACCTCACTTTCACGACCTCGGCCACACCGGGGACACCTTCGCGGCCGAGTCCGAGGCGACGCGACCTTATGGAGCGGATGGGCCGTGGCAGCGTCCGCGCCGCGATGATCTACCAGCACCGGACGGCGGATGGTAACCGGACGATAGTCCAAGCCATGGACAGCAAGATCGACGACGCCAACCCGGACGACGACGGGGCAGCCGGGGCCCTCACACTCGTCGGCTAATGACACGAAGACCCTGTTCCCGTGGTCGGGAACAGGGTCTTTTCGCAGGTGGGCGCGGACGGTTTCGAACCGCCGACTCCTCGCTTGTAAGGCGAGTGCTCTACCCCTGAGCTACGCGCCCGTGTTGCCGGGAAAGCGTACCCGGTTGGTGGGGGCCTTCGCGAAACGGTATTCGGGGCGGACGGTCAGGAGGTGGGGGTCAGGCGGGTTAGGGCGGCGGCCAGGCGGTCGGTGGTCGTTGGGACGGGTGAGGCTGGTAGGCCGCCTGTGAGGGTTAGGGCTAGGCGGGTTAGGGGTGGGGCTGAGAGGGCTGTGCGGGTTGCCAGGCGCATGATCTGTGGGTTCGCCATGGCTCGGGTTGCCGTGCGGGCGAGGGTGAAGGGGGCGCCGTTGGCCTGGCGGATGGTGGTCGGGTAGGTGCGGAGCACCTTCTCTGGGAAGGGGCTGTGGTAGGCGGTGGTGATCACTTCGGCGGCCAGGCGGCCTGCTTCCAGGGAGTAGGCGATGCCTTCGCCGCTGAAGGGGTTGACCATGCCGCCCGAGTCGCCTACGAGCAACATGCCGGGTAGGTAGTGGGGGCGGCGGCTGTAGCCCATGGGGAGGGCGGCGCCGCGTAGTGGGCCCTCGGCGTTCTGCTCCGTGAAGCCCCAGGTGGACGGGAGGGTTTTCAGCCACTTGGTGAATAGGTCGTGGTAGTTGGGGTGGTCTGTGCGTAGGAGGGCCACGCCTACGTTGCAGGTGCCGTCGCCCATGCCGAAGACCCAGCCGTAGGCGGCGGGGGCCAGGTCCAGCCAGATTTCCAGGTAGGTGTCCTTGTGGCGCGGGCTTCGGTAGTAGCGGCGACCCGCGATGCCTATGGGACGGTCGCGGCGCGGGTGCAGGCCCAAGGCGATCGAGAGGCGGGACGAGGCTCCGTCGGCCGCTATGACCAGGCGGGATTGGTGGGTTCCTGCGGCTGTGTGGACGCCCGTTACGCGGCCCTGGTCCAGGAGTGGGGCCGTGACCTTGGTGTTCTCCAGGAGGGTCGCGCCGGCGGCTACTGCCTGGCGGGCCAGGAGTTCGTCCAGGTCGGTGCGGGTGCGGGTCAGGCCGTGGCCTGAGGGCCAGGGAAGCTCCAGGGTGCGGCCCGCGCCGATGAGGCGGACGCCGTCGGTGCGGAACCAATCAGACAGGTCGATGTCCAGGGCGCGGAGTTCGTCGACCGCGCGGGGTGTCAGGCCGTCGCCGCAGATCTTCTCGCGGGGGAAGGACGTCTTCTCCAGGACGAGGACGTCCAGCCCGGCGCGGGCCAGGTGGCAGGCGGCGGACGTTCCGGCGGGGCCTGCTCCGACCACGATGACGTCGCGCATCAGAGGTTCCGGTTGAACCAGTCGGCGGCTTGCATGGTCACCTCTTCCAGGGCGCCCGGCTCCTCGAACAGGTGGGTCGCGCCGGAGACTATGTGGATTTCGGAGCGGTCGAGGTGCTCGGCCGCCTTCTCGTTCAGGGCCAGGACCTCCGGGTCGCGGCCGCCGACTATGAGCAGGACGGGGGCCTGTACCCGGGGCAGGGACGGGCCCGCGAGGTCGGGGCGGCCGCCGCGGGAGACGACGGCGCCGATGCGCGGGCGGGCCGCGGCGGCGGCCAGGGCGGCGGCGGCTCCGGTGCTGGCGCCGAACAGGCCGATGGGGAGGCCCGCGGTGTGCGGGGCCGATTCCAGGCCGTCGGCGAGGCGGTCGATCGCGCCGATCAGGCGGAGGGTGAGGAGTTCGATGTCGAAGCGCAGGGCGGCGGTGACGCGGTCGACCTCGTCCTCGTGCTGGGTGAGCAGGTCGATGAGGAGCGTGCCGATGCCGGCGGCGTTGAGGCCCTCGGCGACGGCGCGGTTGCGGGGGCTGAGGCGGGAGCTGCCGCTGCCGTGCGCGAACAGGACGACACCGGTCGCGCCGTCCGGTATCGACAGGTCGCCGGCGAGTTCGGCGTCCGGCAGCTTCAGCGTGATCACGTGTTGGGCGGTTCGGCGCTGATGTCGGCGAGGGCCGAGCGCTCGTCGCGCTGGATGGCCAGGTCGCCGATGGACACCATGCCGATCGGCCGGTCGCCGTCCACGACGGGGATCCGGCGGACGGCGTTCTCGCGCATCAGCCGGACCGCCGCGTCGGCGTCCTCCCCGGGCGCGACCGTGATCATGTTGGTGCTGCAGATGTCGGCGGCGGTGGTGCCGGACATGTCGCGATGGGCGGCGACGGCGCGGATCACGATGTCGCGGTCGGTGACCAGGCCGCGCAGCCGTCCCTCGTGGACGACGAGGACGTCGCCGATGCCGTGCTGCCGCATGAGGTCCCCGACCTCGGCCAGGGACGTGTCCGGGGGCACCGCCACGGGCACCGGCGTCATCACCTCGTTCACCTTCTGGGCCATGAGCGAACCTCCCCTCTCGGGCGCTCGCGTACCCAGCGGCGGACGGGATATGTCAGCCGGCGCTGTCGGGGCCGTCCTGCTCGGCGAGGAACCGCTCGAACTGGGCGCCGAGCTCGTCCGCGGTCGGCATGTCCTGCGACTCGGCGAGCAGGTTGTCGCGCTCGGCGGCGCCGGCGAACGCGTCGTACTGCTGCTCCAGGGCCCGGACGACCTTCTCGACCTCGTCGTTGCCGTCCACCTGCTCGGCGATGTCGGCGTCGGTCGCGGCGGCCGCGTCGCGGAGCCGGTCGACGGGCAGCGCCAGCCCGGTCGCGGAGACGATCGCCTCCAGCGCGGCGACGGCGGCGGCCGGATAGGCGGACTGGGCGAGGTAGTGCGGGACGTGCACGGCGAACCCGACGGCGTCGTGCCCGGCCTCGCCGAGCCGCAGCTCCAGCAGCCCGGCGGCGCTGCCGGGCACCTGCACCTTGTCGAACCACGAGTTGCGGTTGATCAGCTCGGGCCGGGTGGCGTGCGCGGTGGTGCCGACGGGGCGGGTGTGCGGGACGCCCATCGGGATGCCGTGGAACCCGACGACGACACCGACGCCCAGCTGCTTGACCAGGTGGACGACGGAGGAGGTGAAGCCCTCCCACAGCCGGTCGGGCTCGGGCCCGGACAGCATCAGGAACGGGCTGCCGGCCTCGTCCCGCAGCAGGCGGACGACCAGTTCGGGCGCCTCGTAGGCGGACCAGTGGTCGCGGTCGAACGTCATCGGCGGCCGGCGGGCCCGGTAGTCGATCAGCGAGTCGACGTCGAAGCGGGCGATGACGCGGTGCTCAAGGGACTCCAGGAGGTGCTCGCGCACGAGCTGCCCGGTGGATCCGGCGTCCACGAAGCCGTCGAGGCTGTGCAGCAGCACCGGACCCGTCATCTCCGGCAGGTCGGCGTCAAGCTCGTACAGATCCTCAGGGTTATGCAACTTCTCCCCCACCTCCACATGTCCTACGCCCAACATTAGGACATGTGGAGGCCCATCCCCGTTTCCGATGTGACACCGGTCACCCGAACACACGGCTGGCGAGGAAGTCTTGCGGGTGGAGGGTGGTGAGGTCGTCGCGGCCCACGTCGGTACCGGCGGCGAGGAGGCGGCTGGCGTGCCGGAGGCGGGCGCGTTCGATGGCGTTTCGGACGGACCGGGCGTTGGCGAAGCGCGGCTGGGCGCGGCGCCGGGACAGGTAGTCGCGGAAGACCGGTTCGGCGGCCGGGGCCAGACCGTAACCCTCGCGTTCCATCATCAGGTGGCCGATGGCCTCCAACTCGTCCGGGTCGTAGTCGGGGAAGTCGATGTGGTGCGCGATGCGGGAACTCATGCCCGGGTTGGACGCGAAGAAGGAGTCCATCCGGTCCTTGTATCCGGCGAGGACGACGACGAGGTCGTCCCGCTGGTTCTCCATCACCTGGAGCAGGATCTCGATGGCCTCCTGCCCGTAGTCGCGTTCGTTCTCCGCCCGGTACAGGTAGTACGCCTCGTCGATGAACAGCACGCCGCCCATCGCCCGCTTCAGGACCTCCTTCGTCTTGGGCGCGGTGTGCCCCACGTACTGGCCGACGAGGTCGTCTCGGGTGACGGAGACCAGGTGGCCCTTGCGGATGTAGCCGAGGCGGTGCAGCAGTTCGGCGAGCCGGACGGCGACGGACGTCTTGCCCGTCCCCGGACTGCCGGTGAAGCACATGTGCAGGTTGGGACGTCCGGAGTCGATGCCGAACCGGGCCCGGACGCGGTCCACGAGGAGAAGGGCGGCGATCTCCCGTATGCGGGTCTTGACCGGGGCCAGGCCGACGAGTTCGGCGTCCAGCGCGTCCAGGACGGAGTCCACCTGGGAGTCGGCGCGTTCCTTCGCGAGGTCGACGCGGGCGTCCGGCGCAAGCGTCTCGGGAGGGAGCGGTCCGGGAGGGAACGGCTCCCCGGTGGCGGGAGCTTGGGACGTGTCCACCGGGGAGCCGTTCTGGCGCATCCCGAAGCCGGGGCGTTCGGTCAACGCCCCGCCCCGTAGCGGTCGCCCTCGGGCCTGTCGAGGGCGTACGGGTGGAGCGTGTACTGGACGCGCCGGTCGGCCGTCTCCGTCCGGTCCAGCCGGAAGCCGGGCTCCTCGGCGGGACGCTGGACGATGAACTGCAGCGCGGTGGTCTGCCTTCCGTAGCGGGCGTCGTAGGCGTTCAGCCGGATGTAGCGGTCCGGATACGCCTTGCGGCACTCGTTGACCTCGTACAGGACGCCGGCCGGGTCGGCGAGGTCGAACATCGGCAGGCCCCACATCTCCCAGTAGGAGTTGCGCGGGTGCGGGTCGTCGGTGAACTCGACCGAGCACGGCCAGCCCTGGCCGAGGGCGTAGGCGGCCTGCGCCGCGATGTCCGCGTCGGTGAGGTCGGGCAGGTAGGAGAAGGTTCCTTGCGTGATTCGCATCAGATGCTCACCGGGGTCTCGACGACGTCGGGGGTGTCGGTGGATTCGTACGTGAAGGTGATGTCGCCCCAGGTGGACAGGGCGATGTCGAGTTCGCGGCTGTGCTTGGCGGCGGCGCGCAGGATGTCGGGCCCTTCGGCGAGGTAGTCGCGGCCCTCGTTCCGCGCCTTGATCATCGCCTCGAGCGCGACGCGGTTCGCGGTGGCGCCGGCGGCGATGCCCATCGGGTGGCCGATCGTCCCGCCGCCGAACTGCAGGATCGAGTCCTCGCCCAGGTAGTGCAGGAGCTGGTGCATCTGCCCGGCGTGGATGCCGCCGGACGCGACGGGCATCGTGCCCGGCATCGACGCCCACTCCTGGTCGAAGTACAGGCCCTTCACCGGGTCGGCCTCCACCTTGTCCAGGCGGAGGGTGTCGTAGTAGCCGCGGACGCTGTTCGGGTCGCCCTCCAGCTTGCCGACGACCGTCCCCGCGTGGATGTGGTCGACGCCTGCCAGCCGCATCCACTTGGCGATGACGCGGAAGTTCACGCCGTGCGACTTCTGCCGCGTGTACGTAGAGTGCCCCGCGCGGTGCAGGTGCAGGATGACGCCGTTCTTGCGCGCCCAGTTGGCCATCGACTGGATCGCCGTGTAACCGATGGTGAGGTCGATCATCACGACGACGCTGCCCAGGTCCCTGGCGAACTCGGCGCGCTCGTACATGTCCTCCATCGTCGCGGCGGTGACGTTGAGGTAGTGGCCCTTCACCTCGCCCGTGGCGGCCTGCGCCCGGTTGACGCCCTCCATGCAGTACAGGAAGCGGTCGCGCCAACGCATGAACGGCTGCGAGTTGATGTTCTCGTCGTCCTTGGTGAAATCGAGGCCGCCGCGGAGGGCCTCGTAGACGACGCGTCCGTAGTTACGCGCTGACAGCCCGAGCTTGGGTTTGACGGTGGCGCCCAGGAGCGGACGGCCGAACTTGCCCAGGTACTCGCGTTCCATGACGATGCCGTGCGCCGGCCCCTGGAACGTCTTCACGTAATGGGTCGGGATGCGCATGTCCTCAAGGCGGAGCGCCTTCAGCGCCTTGAACCCGAAGACGTTCCCGATGATGGACGACGTCAGGTTCGCGATCGACCCTTCCTCGAACAGGTCGAGGTCGTAGGCGATGTAGGCGATGAACTGGTTCTCCTGCCCGGGAACCGGCTCCACCTTGTAGCACTTGGCCTGGTAGTTCTCGTAGGCCGTGAGCCGGTCCGTCCAGACGACCGTCCACGTGGCGGTGGACGACTCGCCCGCGACGGCCGCGCCGGCCTCCTCCGGCGGCACGCCCGGCTGCGGCGTGATCCGGAAGGCGGCGAGGATGTCGCTGTCCTTCGGCTCGTAGTCCGGACGCCAGTAGCCCATCTCCGCGTAGGGGATCACGCCCGCCGACCATCTGCCCGAGCTCATACGCCGCTCTCCTCCGCTTGCTGCCGGACGGCCGGGACGCGGTGCGCCGCCCCGGTGGAGGACGGCATGTCCCAGGGGAATGGGGCGGAGCGCCGCGTCCCGGCCCATGTGGAACCGTGACGCCTCGAAGCTTGACCGGCCGATACTTGCGATGTCCATCAAGTGTTCTACGGTGACCATCAAACATTCACTTGAACAAGGAGGCCAGCCGCGTGACCGAGGAGGCCGAGGGCGTGACGGAGGAGGCCAGCGCATGACCGAGGAGGCCGGGGCGTGACGGAGGCGCGGCTGCGGACGTTCGTCGCGCTCGCCGACGCCGGGTCGGTGCGGGCGGCGGCGCGGCGGCTGTACGTGACCGAGTCGGCGGTGTCGGCGGCGGTCGCCGCGCTGACCCGCGACCTCGGTGTGCCGCTCGTCCAGAAGGTGGGCCGGGGCGTCCGGCTGACGCCCGCCGGCGCCGTCTACGCCGGGTACGCGCGGCAGGTCCTCGGGCTGCTGGAGGAGGGGCGGGCGGCGGCGCGCGGCGCGGCCGATCCGGGCCGGGGCCCGCTGCGGCTGGCGGCGGTGACGACGGCCGCCGACCAGATCCTGCCCGAGCTGCTCGCCTCGTTCCGGGGCCGCTGGCCGGACGTGGAGCTGGCGCTGGAGGTGGGGCCGCGCCGCCAGGTGTGGAGCAGCCTCGCCGCGCACGAGGCCGACCTGGTGCTGGCCGGGCGCCCGCCCGCCGAGGTCGCGGCGACCGTGCTGGCGAGGCGTCGCAACGAGCTGGTCGTGGTGGGCGCGCCCGGCCTCGCCGCCGGTTTCGCCCTCGCCCGCACGCCCTGGGTCATGCGCGAGCCGGGCTCGGGGACCCGGGCGACCGCCGACGCCTACCTGGCCGAACGCGAGGTCGCGCCGCCCCGGCTCGTGCTCGGCTCGAACGGCGCGGTCATCGCGGGCGCGGCGGCCGGGCTCGGGGTGGCCCTGATGTCGCGGGACGCCGTCGGCGCCGAACTGGACGCCGGGCGCCTGGTGGTGGTCGACGCGCCGGGGATGCCGCTCGACCGCCCCTGGCACGCGGTCGCGGGGGCGGCGCCCACCGCGACGACGCTGCTGTTCGTCCGGCACCTGCTGGAGGCGCCGGGCTGGGCCCCCGCTAGGGCAGGCTCCACAGCGACACCGACAGCAGGCCCAGGCTGACGGCGATCAGCACCATGGCGACCGAGCGCCCGCCCTCGTCGCCGCGTCCGCCCTCGTCGGCCCGCCCGGTTTCGTCGGCCCGCCCGGTTTCGTCGCCGTGCGCGCCGCTCCTGCCGCGCCTCAGCAGCAGCACGAAGAACGCGAGGAAGCCGGCGGCGACGACGTCCATCGCCACGGCCAGCCCGGTCACAACGCCACCATTCCCGTCACCGGAGCAACCCTAGAGGAGTGCGGTCCCTCACATCGGCGATCCGCCGCGCATACCGGGCCGCGAACGCGACAGAATCAGGTTCGGAACCGTGAGAGGGGCATCATGACCGCCGACCGGCCAGCCGACCGCCCGTACGACATCGTCCTGTTCGGCGCCACCGGCTTCACCGGCGCCCTGACCGCCGAGTACCTGGCCGGGCACGCCGATCCGGGGACGCGCTGGGCGCTCGCCGGGCGCAACGAGGCCAAGCTCGCGGCCGTCCGCGACCGCCTGGTGAAGATCGACCCCGCGTGCGCCGGGCTGCCGCTGCTGCACGCCGACACCACCGACGCGGCCTCGATCGACGCCATCGCCGAGTCGGCGCGCGTGGTCATCACCACGGTCGGCCCTTACGTCAAGTACGGCGAGACCCTGGTCGCGGCGTGCGCGCGCGCCGGTACCGACTACGTCGACATCACCGGCGAGCCCACGTTCGTCGACCGCATGTACGTGAAGTACCACCGGGAGGCCGTGCGCAGCGGAGCCCGGATCGTGCACGCCTGCGGGTTCGACTCGATCCCCCACGACCTCGGCGCCTACTTCACGGTCAAGCAGCTGCCCGAGGGCGTCCCGCTGCACGTCGAAGGGTTCGTGCGGGTGCGCGGGGCCGCGTCCGGAGGCACCCTGCACTCGGCGGTCGGGATCATCGGGGACGCCGCCGGCATGCTGCGCGCCGAGCGCGAGCGCCGCCGGACGGAGGACCGCCCCGCCGGCCGCAGGGTCCGCATCTCGCGGGCCCCCGCGCCGAAGGCCCGGGTCGGGGACGGCTGGACGCTCCCGCTGCCCACCATCGATCCGCAGATCGTCACCCGGTCGGCGGCGGCCCTCGACCGCTACGGCCCCGACTTCTCCTACGGCCACTTCGTCGCGGTCAAGCGCCTCCCGTCCGCCGCCGCGCTGGCGACCGGCTTCGGGGCCCTGACCGCGCTGGCCGCGCTGCCGCCGACCCGGCGCCTCCTGCTCCGGATCAGCAGCCCCGGCGACGGGCCGTCGCAGGCGCAGCGCGACCGCAACTGGTTCAGCGTGAAGTTCGCCGGCGAGGGCGGCGGGAGGCGCGTCGTGACCGAGGTCGCGGGCGGCGACCCCGGCTACACCGAGACGGCCAAGATGCTCGCCGAGTCGGCGCTGTGCCTCGCCCACGACGACCTGCCCGCGACGTCCGGGCAGGTCACGACCGCGACGGCGATGGGCGACGCGCTGATCGCCCGGCTCGTCAAGGCGGGGATGACGTTCCGGGTGCTCGACGCGGAGTGACCCGGCGGCGCCCCGGGACGGGGACGACGGCCTCGACGATCGTCCCGGCGCCCGGCCTGCTCTTCACCGCGACCCGGCCGCCGAGCAGTTCGGCGCGCTCCCGCATGCCGCGCAGCCCGTAGCAGTCGTGGCGCGGCCCCGCGCCGCCCTTCGCGAGGACCTCCCGGACGGAGAACCCCGTCCCGTCGTCGGCGACCCGCAGCCTGACCCGGTCCAAGGAGTGCTCCAGCAGCAGGTCGACGCAGGTCGCGGACGCGTGCCGCAGGCTGTTGCCGACCGCCTCCTGCGCGATCCGGTACAGCGCGGTCTGCACGTGGTCGGGCAACTCGTCCTCCAGTTCGCCTTCGATGGTCACGGTCACGTCGATCGTGCCGGACGGCCCCGGCCCGTCCCCGGCCTCCCGCGCGAGGGTGGCGAGGGCCGCCGACAGGCCCAGGTCGTCCAGGACGGGCGGGCGCAGCCCCCCGATCGCCGCGCGCGTCTCGGCGGCCGACAGCTCGCACAGCCGCCGCGCCATCATGATCTGCGCGAGCGCCTCCGGATGGTGCTCGGGCAGTGCCCGCTCGGCGGCCGACAGGTGGAAGCCGAGGCTGGCGAGCCGCTGCGCGATGCCGTCGTGGATCTCCCGGCTCAGCCGGGACCGCTCCGCCTCCTGCGCCTCGACGGCCCGCTCGGCGAACCGCTCGGCCGCGTGCTCGCGCTCCCGCGCGGTGCGCAGCCGGCGGCACGACGACAGCACCGGCGCGAACAGCCCCGCCAGCGCGGTGACGAGCGCGAGGTCCTCGGCCGGCGCCGGGCCGGCGGACCGGACGTCCACGACCGCGATCACGCCGCCGTCGCCGTGCACGGGGACCGCGGCGCCGCGCCCGTCGGCGTGCGGGCGGGCGCGGCCGTGCGCGGCGGCCCAGCCGGCGTCGCCCTCGCCCAGCGGGACGGGCGGGCCCGACCATTCGAGGGCGCGCTCCTCCTCGTCCAGGACGTACACGTCGCAGAACGTCAGCGCCCGCGCGGACCGGACGACGAGGCAGGCCAGCTCCTGCGCCATCCGGGGCAGCTCGCGGTCGGAGCAGGCGACGGCCGCGACGCGGACGAGCAGGTCGGTCCCGCGGCCCGCGAGCAGCTCCAGCGGGGACGTCACCGGAACAGCCCCTCGCGCAGCGCGACCGCGATCGCCGCCGACCGGTCGGTCACCTCCAGCTTGCGGTAAAGGGCGCGCAGGTGGCTCTTGACCGTCTCCTCGCTCAGCACGAGGCGCGCCGCGATCGCCTTGTTCGACAGGCCGCCGACCAGCAGCGACAGCACCTCGCTCTCGCGCTGGGTGAGGCCCCGGTTGGCGCCCGGCCAGAACTCGCCGCGGGTCAGCCGGGCCGCCGTGACCGCCATCCGGCCGGCGAGCGTCGGGTCGACGACCGTCTCGCCCCGCGCGACCTCCTCCAGCCGCCGGACGAGCTCGGGGCCGTCCACCCGCTTGAGGAGGTAGCCGCCGGCCCCGGCCCGCAGCGCCTCGAAGACGTACTGCTCGTCGTCGTAGACCGACAGGAACACCACCCGCGACTCGGGGACGCGGCCGGTGATCAGCCGGCACAGGTCGAGGCCGCTCTCGGGGCCGAGCCGCACGTCCAGCAGGACGACGTCCGGGCGCAGCGCGGTCACCAGCCGGGCCGCCTCGTCCCCCGTCCCCGCCTGCCCGACGACGCGCACCCGCCCGGCGAACCCGGCCAGCATCGCCTGCAGCCCGGCGAGGATCATCTCGTGGTCGTCGACCAGGACGACGCGTACGGGGACACTCATTCCGGCACGATAACAACCGGAAGCTACTCCCCAGTAGCCCAGGCGCGGAGGGACCCTCCGGCGTTTCACACCCGCTCTCCCCCGATTGGGGGACGAGCCCGGCCGCGCCTCCCCGTATTCTCCTCCACGAAAACAGAATTCCGCAGGACGGAGGAGCAAGGTGCCCCATCGGATCGTGCATATGCTCCGCGCGCGCGGCGCGGGCCGCCGCCCCGTCATGCTCGCGATCGCCGGCGACAGCGCCGCGGGCAAGACCACGCTGACCCGGGGGCTCGCGCAGTGCCTGGGGGCCGACCGGATGACCGCGGTCTGCGTGGACGACTACCACCGCTACGACCGCGCCGAACGGGCCGGCAAGCCGTTCACGGCGCTGCACCCCGACGGCAACTACGTCGACATCATGGCGCAGCACCTCCAGCTGCTGTCGATGGGCGAGCCGATCCTCAAGCCCGTCTACGACCACTCGACCGGCGAGCTGGTGCGGCCGGAACTGGTCGAGCCCCGCGACTTCGTGATCGTCGAGGGGCTGCTGCCGCTGCACACCCGGATGGCGCGGGCCTGCTTCGACATCACCGTCTACCTCGACCCGCCCGAGCCGCTGCGGCACTCCTGGAAGGTCCGCCGCGACTGCGAGAAGCGCGGCTACACCCCCGAGCAGGTCATGGCGGAACTGGCCCGCCGCGAACCGGAGAGCGCCGCCTACATCCGGCCGCAGCGCAAGCACGCCGACATCGTCGTCCGGTTCGCCCCGGTCGCCGGGCGGCTCGACCCGCCCGGCACGCCGCTGTCGGCCGAGCTGCTGCTGCGCCCCACCATCGACCACCCCGAGCTGGCGGACGTCCTGGACGGCACCGGCGACACCTCGGCGAGCCAGACCGAGACCGCCCTGCACCTGCGGCTGCACCGCGACACCGACGGTCGTCCCGTCGACGCCCTGCACGTCCACGGGTACGTCTCGCCCGAGGAGTCGCAGGTCGTCAAGAAGGCCATCTGGGAACGCCTCGGCCCGCGCGCCGGCGCGGCGCTCCCGGCCCCGGACGCCCTGGGCAGGCTGGGCGACACCGCCACCAGCGACCCGCTGGCGATAACCCAACTACTACTGCTCTACCACATGCTCGAAGCAGACCACCGCCAGGCCGCCTGAACACGTTCACCTGCGGCGGGGTTGTTTTTTTTTTTGGGGGCGGAGAAAAAAAAAAACCCCACGCGAACCGCCCCCCGCCCGGGGCGGG
>NZ_JBEYTW010000121.1:0-25622 GCF_040643275.1 Spirillospora sp. NPDC047418 | reverse complement strand
GCTACGAGGTCAGGGTGGACGGCGACCTCGCCGGGTTCGTCGACTACGAACGGGAGGGGGACGCCGTCGCCCTCGTCCACATCCCGAGACGCGCCAGCGGCTCGGGAAACGCCCTCTCGTTCGTGACGGGGGTTCCAGGGGGTCGCCCCCTGGGTCAAGTCGCTTCGTTGTCGAACGGGGGCGGCTCGTCTGCTTCGAGGCGGCCGGCTGTGACGGCGTGGGAGAAATCCTCGTCGTCGAACAGGCTGGAGCCGTTCTTGCCCGTGGTCGTCGGGTGGCCGTCGTCGTCCTCCAGCAGGTGCTTGCGGACGAACGTCTTGGGGTTGAGGTCGTTCAGGTCGAAGTCCTTGAACTCCGGCCCGAGGCCCTCCTGGAGATCCGCCTTGGCGCTGTCGGCCATCTGCCGGAACTGCCGGAGCATGCGGCCCGCCTGCCCGGCGACCTGCGGCAGCTTGTCTCCGAAGATGACCAGGGCGAGAACGACGAGTACCGCCATCTCACCGAGTCCCACGTCGAACAACCCGTCCTCCACAAGCCGTCGGGGGCCGGTCCCCGCGGACCGGCCCCCTCAGCGTATCCCGAGCCCGGACGAACCGGACCTGCGGCTCGTTACCGTGCTAGTCGGCGCCGAGCGTCAGCTGGACGCTGCTCTCCCGGCCGTCGCGCTCGTAGGTGACCCTGATGCGGTCGCCGGGGGCGCGGCTGCGGATCTGCGCGATCAGGTCGGTGGCGTCCTCGATCGGCCTGCCGTCGATCTTGGTGATGACGTCGCCGGGCTTCAGCCCCGCCTTGTCGGCCGGGCCGCCCTTGATCACCGGGTCCTGCCCGTTGACCTGCTGCGACATGATCTTGGCGCCGCCGTCCTGGTAGCGCGGGTCCGGGAAGACGCCGAGCTTGGCCTGCCGGACGCTGCCGGTGCGGATGATCTCCTCGGCGACCCGCTTGCCCTGGTTGATCGGGATCGCGAAGCCGAGGCCGATGCTGCCGCTCTGCTGCTCGCCGCCGAGCGACTGGCCGCCGAGCGTCGCGATGGCGGTGTTGATGCCGATCACGCTGCCCTTCGCGTCCACCAGCGGGCCGCCGGAGTTGCCGGGGTTGATCGCCGCGTCGGTCTGGATGGCGTTGAGGTAGGACGCGTCGCCGCCGCCCTCCCCCTGCGTCGGCACGGCCCGGTTCAGCGAGCTGACGATGCCGGTGGTGACCGAGCCCTGCAGGCCGAGCGGCGAGCCGATCGCGATCACCGGGTCGCCCACGGCGATCTTGCTGGAGTCGCCGATCGGCAGCGGCGGCAGCGAGTGCCGGCCCGACGGCTTGAGGACGGCGACGTCCGAGCTCGGGTCGGCGCCCTTGACGGTCGCGGGCAGCGTCTTCTTGTCGTTGAAGACGATCTGGATCTGCCCGCCCGTGCCGGCGCCCGCGACGACGTGGTTGTTGGTGATGACGTAGCCGCCGTTGACGATGAAGCCGGTGCCGCCGACCTCGCCCTGCGCGGACTGCACGCGGATCATCACGACGCTCGGCAGCACCCGCTGCGCGACGCCGGCGACCGAGTCCGGCGGGCGGGCCTGCACCTTGCCGTCGCCGCTGTTGCCGCCGCCGAGGCTCACCGAGCCGCCGTCGTCGTCGCCGTTGGTCGCGATGACGCCGATCCCGGCGCCGAGCGCGCCCGCCACCAGCGCGACGATCAGCGCGACCACGGCCAGCAGCCCGAGGCCGGGCCCGCCGCGCGAGGACGGCGGCATCGCGGGCACCGGCGCCCAGTTCGGACCGGTGCCGCCGGGCGGCATCCCGTAGCCGGCCATGGGGCGCGGACCGAGACCGCCGGGCGGCGGGCCCAGCGGCGCGGGCGGCGGCCCCATCGGCGGCCGTGCGCCCGGAGGCGGCGGCGGTCCCTGGTGGGACTGGTGCGGCTGGTGCGGCCAGCCGCCGCCCGGTCCGCCCTGCGCGAGGCGCGGGTCCTGGTTGTGCGGGACGAAGCCGGGGCGCGGACGGTCGTCGTCCACGGCGGGCTTGTCCAGCGGGACGGGCGGCGGAGGCTGCGGCATGTCCCGCGGCGGGGCGTCCTGCAGCGGCACCTCCTGCGGCGCCATCCCGGCCGCGGGCCGCTGGAACAGCACGTCCTCGCTGGTGTCGGGCGGGTTCCCGAGCGAGTCCGGCGGGGCGAACCCCCCGGCCACCAGGCGGTCGCCCCCGTTCACCGGTTCCCGGGCGTCCTGCGGGCCGTCCGCCGGGCCCGGGTCGCCGCCGGTCTCCGGCCGCCCCCCGGGCTCGGGGTCGTCCGCGGGCTGCGCGGCCGGGATCTCCCGGTCGGTCACCGTCTCGGGAGGAGCCGCCTCCTGCCGTTCAGGCCCCTGGCCGGAGACGACCTCGTCGTCCTCCGACGGCGCCCCCACCGGCCCGCGGTTGTCTTCGGTCATCCCCATCTCTCCTACCGAGCATGGTCCTCGTCATCCGTGCTCATGCTGCCCTTCAGGGCATGTGGCGAGCATAAGACCTCTCGGCCGCGCGCTCACCTTCGGTCAGTCGAACGGATTCGCCGTCGAGGCCAGGCGGCGGGCACCCCGGAAGATCCGGCTCCAGAACGTGTCGCCGCCGTGCGGCATGTGCACGGCGACCGTGTCCGCCGTGCTCTGCGGCGCGTCGGTCAGGACCGTGTAGACGTAGCCCTGCCCGGCGGAGACGGCCCAGCGCCGCAGCGCCTCGCGCCGGTAGACCGTCCGGCCCCGGCGGGCGGTCTTCTGCCAGCCGGCCAGGCCGCGCTCGTCGAGGCCGCCGCGCTGCACGAACACCGAGACGGCGGCGAGGCCGTCGGAGTAGCTGAGGTGGACGGCGCCGCCGTCCTTCTCGCTGCGCACGTCGTAGAGGGTGAGGTGCCCGGGCAGGTCCGTCGGGACGGGCCAGCCGCGGTCGCGCAGCCCGGCGATCCCGGCACGGTCCAGCCGCTCGCCCCACCCGGCGGCGGACCCGGGGCCGGCGCCGTCGACGCCGCCGCCGGCGCTGGACCCGGGGAAGCGCAGCAGCCCGCCCCGGGGCTGGCCGAGCACGACCGGATCCGCCGCCGGCGCGGTGAAGCTGATCTCGCTGAACCCGGTGACGACCACCGGCCGCCCGGTGGCGTCGATCAGCTCGCGGTGCAGCATCAGGCCCGTCTCGCGGTCGATCCAGAAGCGTCCGGCGGGGCTGCCGTCCGGGCGGCGGGCCTCGACGACGCGGGCCGGCCGGCCGCAGACCGCCGCGTCCGCCGCGCGCACCACCGAGTAGTTGCGGGTGAGCAGCGCGAGCGTCTCGGCGGTGAAGCCGGTGCTGTCTCCGGCGGCGGACTCGGCCCGGTACCCGGTCCCGCCCGTCCCGGAGCGGTAGCGGATGCCCTCGCCGGGCCGGTGCGACACGCTGACGCGGGACGTGGCGGACCGGCTGCGGTTCCACGTGGTGAGGAAGCGCCGGCCCTGGTACGGGACGCGCTGGGCGGCGTCGGCGGCGGCGCGCAGCAGCCCCACGGCGCCGGGGTCGCTGCGGACGCGGCCCGCGGCGGCCGGGTCCCCGGACAGCAGCCCGGCGACGGCGAGCGCGCCCGCGAGCCCGCCGACCAGCAGCGCGCCCCGGCGGCTCCGCCATCGCCCGCCCTGCTCCCGCAAGCGCCTCCGGCGCGGCCCCTCGCCGCTCCCGGCCGGCGCGGCCGGCGCGGTCACGGCCCTGGGGAGACCTGGACCTGGTAGACCGGGTCGGTGAGCGGGTCGGTCATCGGCGCGTCCCCGGAGGTCAGCGCGTGCTCGACCGCGAACCGGTCGAAGGCGGGCGTGACTGTCGGCGCCTCCTGCCGAGCGCCCGCGATGTAGGAGGCGGTGCCCAGGCCGAGGACGAGCGTGGCGGCGCCGACGGCGAGGACGCGGCGCCGGGGGTGGACCTGGACGGCAGCGGCGTGCCCGGCCGGGCGGTTGTCGCGCGGGCGCCCGGCGGCGGCCGTCCGCACCGGGCGGGTCGATGATCGCAGCGGGCGGGCCGGGCGGTGGGACGGGGTGCCCGCGGACGGGGGCCCGGGAGGCGGGGGCCCGGCGGGCGCCGGCGGCTCGGCGGCCCCTGCGGGCAGCGCGCGCAGCCGGTTCAGGAAGTCGGGGGTCGGCAGGTCGTCGGTGCCGTCACCGGCGGGGAGCTCGGACAGGCCGCGCAGCCGCCCCTTGACCCGCCGCAGGCCGGCGACCTCCGCGCGGCACGGGGCGCACCCCGCGAGATGGGCGAGCACGCGGTCGCGCTCCTCATGCCCCAGCTCGCCGTCGACCAGAGCGGTCAGACGCTCCCCCAGACAACTCACGCCGCCTCCGTCGATTCCATTCGGTCTGGCGCGCGGTCCCGCCCCGCGCGCGTCCACGTACGGCCTACGCGCCGTCCGGCAGCGGCCGCGGCGGCGCGCCGCCGGCCGCGTGCAGCCCCCCGGCGGGCGCGTGCGCTCCCATGGCGGGCGCCGCGGCCATGCCGTCACCGGCTCCGCCGTCGTCGGCCGCGGCCAGGGCGGCCTCGCGCGCCTCGGCCGCCTGGTAGTCGTTCCTCGTGCCGGGCCGGCGCCGGGTGGGCGCCCGGTGCTCCAGCGCGGCGCGCAGCTGCGCCCGTCCCCGGTGGATGCGGCTGCGCACGGTCCCGAGCTTGACGCCGAGCGTCGCGGAGATCTCCTCGTAGGACAGCCCCTCGATGTCGCACAGCACGACGGCCGCGCGGTACTCGGGGGCCAGCGCGTCGAGGGCGGCCTGGACGTCGGCGTCGAAGTTGGTGTCGTCGAACGCCTGCGCCGGGGTCGGCTCGCGGCCCTGGAGGCGCTCGGCGGCGTCGTCGGCGAGTCCCTCGAAGCGGATGCGCTGGCGGCGCCGCGCCATGTCGAGGAACAGGTTCGTGGTGATGCGGTGCAGCCAGCCCTCGAACGTTCCGGGCGTGTAGTTCGACAGTGAGCGGAACACGCGGACGAAGACCTCCTGGGTGAGGTCCTCGGCGTCGTGCTGGTTACCGGTCAGCCGGTAGGCGAGCCGGTAGACGCGCGCGGAGTGCTCGCGGACGACCTCGTCCCAGGACGGCGGCGCCCACTCGGCCTCGGGTGCGTTCTCGCGCGTACGAGCGGCGTTCCCAAGCCCCTGCCTGG
Organism: Spirillospora sp. NPDC047418; assembly: GCF_040643275.1. NCBI lineage: Bacteria > Bacillati > Actinomycetota > Actinomycetes > Streptosporangiales > Thermomonosporaceae > Spirillospora > Spirillospora sp. NPDC047418. Next base: position 20,497 of record NZ_JBEYTW010000121.1, on the reverse strand, counting down.
TGCCGACCCCCACAGCGCTTCTGAAACTCAGTGCTGCGACTCCCATGGTGCCGGGCTGTTCCTCTCTCGTAGCCAAGGTCTCGCCTTGGAACGGCACGGTCTCGCCTGGGCTGGGGCGGTTCCTGGACCAACTGTCCTGCATGCTGCGTGCTTGTGCTTTCGCTGGTTACAACGCGCTGAAACTCCAGTTGGTTCCCTGTCAACGATATGGTCTTTCCAGCATGAGGCATGCGGGGGTCTTGCGAGGAGGCAGCCATCGACGCCATTCAGGCCACCCGGGCCTACGTGGAGGATTTCCTCCCCGAAGACGAGGCGCTGCTCGCCGCCAGGCGGCGCGGCGAGGAGGTCGGCGCGGCGCCGATCGGCCCCGCCGGCGGCGCGGCGCTGCGCTTCCTCGCGACGCTGATCGGCGCGCGGACGGTCGTGGAGGTCGGCTCGGGCTGCGGGGTGTCCGGCGTCTGGCTGATGCGCGGCATGCCGCAGGACGCGGTGCTGACGAGCGTGGACATCGAGCCGGAGAACCAGCGGCTGGCGAAGATCGCCTACCGGGAGGCGGGCCTGTCCGGCTTCCGCACCCGGATGATCAGCGGGCCGGCGCTGGAGGTGCTGCCCCGGCTCACCGACGGCGCCTACGACATGGTGTTCTGCGACGCCGACAAGCGGGAGTACCCCGAGTACCTGGCGGACGCGCTGCGGCTGCTGCGCCCCGGCGGCGTGGTCGCGTTCGACAACGCGCTGTGGCACGACCGGGTCGCCGACGCCGCGCACCGCGATCCCGACACCGAGTCGATCCGCGAGGTGCACCGCATGATCCGCGACGACGAGCGGCTCCTCCCGCTGCTGATCCCGGTCGGCGACGGCCTCCTGTGCGCCGCCCGGCTGGGCTGACGCCCGTGGAGAGCGCGGAGACCACGGAAGGCGCGGAGAGCGCCGAGACCGCCGAGCTGTTCGCGGTGCGGATCCGGGTGACGTGGCGCGGGGCCGGGCAGTCGCTGGCGTTCCTGATCCTTTTCGCCGCGTCGGTGGGGTTCGTCACCAGCGGCGTGGTCCGCGGCGCCGGTGTGGGCAGCGCCGTGTTCATGGTGCTCGGGGTCGCGGGGCTCGTCCTGTTCGGGGCGGGCCTGCTGCTGTCGGCGGGCGGGATGCTCGCGCGCCGTCCCGTCCTCGAACTGGACGGCGACGGGGTGCGGCGGCCGGCGCGCTGGCCCCTGCCGCGCCGGGCCGGGCGCACGCTGCCGTGGGACGAGGTCGCGGCGATCGCGGCGCTGCGGCGCGGTATGGCCGGCACCCGCAGGGGCGAGCAGGACTACCTGGTCTTCCTGCCGGCGCCGGAACTGGCGGACATGGCGCGCACGTCGGAGCGGCCGCAGCTGGTGGCGCTGACGATGCGGGACGTCCCGGCCACGGCGGCGGCCGTCCCGTGGTGCTTCGCGGTGGACCAGGGCTGGGACGCGACGCTCCCGCAGATCGTCAAGGAGGCCCGGCGCCGCCGCCGCGTCCCAGTGATCGACCGCCGCACGAAGTGACCGACCGCCGGGCGAAGTGACCGACCGCCGGGCGAAGTGACCGACCGCCGGGCGACGTGATCCACCGCCGGGTGAGGTGATCGGCGGGCCCTGATCGGGCTCTCCGCGGTCGGGCGGGTCAGGCGGTCAGCCAGTCGAGGAGGAGGCGGACGCCGTAGCCGGTCGCGCCGCGGGTGATCTCCGCGTCGTCGGCGGTGGCGCGGCCCGGTCCGGCGATGTCGAGGTGGGCCCAGGGCCGGTCGCCGGTGAACTCGCGCAGGAACAGCGCCGCCGCGATGGAGCCGCCGCCGTAGCCGCCGCGCCCCATGTTGGCGACGTCGGCGACGTCGGAGTCGATCGCGGCGCGGTAGTCGGCGGTCAGCGGCAGCCGCCAGACGGGCTCGCCCGCGGCCGTCCCGGCGGCGGTGAGGGCGTCGGCGAGGCCGTCGTCGGTGGCGAACAGCGCCGCGTGCCGCAGCCCGAGCGCGACCTTGGCGGCGCCGGTGAGGGTGGCGACGTCCACGATCGCGTCGGGGTCGAGTTCGGCGTCGGCGTAGGCGAGCGCGTCGGCGAGGACGAGCCGCCCCTCGGCGTCGGTGTTCAGCACCTCGGAGGTCGTCCCGCCGAAGTGGGTGATGACGTCGCCGGGGCGCATCGACGACCCGGACGGCATGTTCTCCGCCGCCGCGACCAGGCCGGTGACGCGGGCGCGGACGCCGAGACCGCGCAGCGCGCCCATGACCGCGATGACGGCGCCGCCGCCGGCCATGTCGGTCTTCATGGTCTTCATGCCCTCGTTCGGCTTCAGCGACAGGCCGCCGCTGTCGAACGTGATGCCCTTGCCGACCAGCACGATGTGCTTGCCGGCGGCCTCGTCGGGCCGGTAGGAGAGCTCGATCAGGCGGGGCGGGCGGGACGAGCCGCCGCCGACGGCGAGCAGTCCGCCGAATCCGCCCTCGGCCAGTTCCTTCTCACCGCGCACCCGGATGTCGAGGCCCGCCTCGGCGGCGACCTGCTCGGCCCGCGCGGCGAGCCAGGACGGGTCCTTCTCGCCGGCCGGGGTGTTGGCGAGGTCGCGGGCCAGCGCGGTGGCGCGGGCCCGCGCGGTCCCCCGCTCGATCGCGGCGGCGCCGGCCTCCGGCCCGGCCTCGGTCAGCACCGCGAGGGTGCCGAGCGCCTTCCTGGCGGGCGGGGCGCCGATCTTGAACTCGTAGCAGGCGAGCAGCGCACCCTCGGTGAAGGCGGCGAGATCGCCCGCGGGGACGCCGGCGGCGAGCGCCGTCCGGCCCCTGCCGCGGCGGGCCAGCGCGGCGCCGGCCCTGCGCAGGTCGGCCGGGGTCGCCTCGCCCACCCCGTACAGCAGCAGTTCGCGGACCCGGTCGCCGACGCGCACCTGGGTCGCGGTGATCTCCCCGGGCTCGCCCTTGGCCCGGTGCAGCGCGAGCAGCTCGTCCAGCGTGAAGGGCAGGCCCTCGGCGACCTCCGCCGCCGGTGCGACGGGGCCCCTGCGGACGGGCACCGCCACCACCTCGGCCCCGAGGTCGGCCGCCGCCTGCGAGACGGTGCCGCCGGCGCCGTGGACGCTGGTCTCGATGGGCATGGTGATGGTCCCCCTGATCTGCGCTTCTGGGTACGGAAATGGCAAGGGCCCCGGCGGCGTCGCCGGGACCGTCACCAACAAGCCGGGAGCGGTGGAGCCGTCAGCCCACGACGTCCTTGAGCGCCTCGCCGAGCTCCTTGGCCTCGTCGGCGGAGAGCTCGACCACGAGTCGGCCGCCGCCTTCGAGGGGGACTCGCATGACGATCCCGCGTCCCTCCTTGGTCACTTCGAGCGGACCGTCTCCCGTCCGCGGCTTCATCGCCGCCATGCGTCGTTCCCCTTCCTGCGTAGGGCCGCGGCCTCGCACACCATTGGCCGCGTGGCCGCGTGTCGCATCCGCGTCATCAGTAGTGGTCCATTATCTCGTCTTCCGGGCGCGAAGTGGTAACGATCAGCCTCCAGATCGGAAGATGGGAGGATCTGCGGGCGAAACGAGAGGACGCCGATGTCTGAGACCGTGCTGTACGACGTGACCGACGGTGTGGGGACCATCACACTCAACCGCCCCGACGGGATGAACTCGCTGACGGGCGAGATGAAGGAGCTGCTGCGGGCCACGGTGGTGCGCGCGGCCGCCGATCCGGCGGCCCGCGCGGTGATCCTGACCGGTGCCGGGCGGGCCTTCTGCGCGGGCCAGGACCTGCGGGAGCACGGCGACAACCTGGCCGCCGGGAAGGGCCTGGACGACACCGTCCGCAGGCACTACAACCCGATCGTGCTGGCCATCGCCGGGATGCGCAAGCCGGTGGTGGCGGCGGTGAACGGGGTCGCGGCGGGCGCGGGCGCGTCGCTGGCGTTCGCCTGCGACCTGGTCGTGGCGTCCGACAAGGCCCGGTTCGCGACCGCGTTCACCGGGATCGGGCTCGCGCCCGACAGCGGGATGTCGTGGACGCTGCAGCGCCTCGTCGGCCGCGCGAAGGCCGCCGAGCTGCTGCTGCTCGGTGAGCCGGTGAAGGCGGACCGGGCGCTGGAGCTCGGCCTGGTCAACCGGGTCGTCCCGGCGGACGAGCTGGCCCCGGCGGCCGTGGAGCTGGCGCGGCGCCTCGCGGCCGGTCCGACGGTCTCCTACGGCGCGGTGAAGGCGGCGCTCGACCACGCGGCGACGCACGACCTGGCGTCCGCCCTGGAGCGGGAGGCCGAGCTCCAGGACGAGTGCGCCGACACCAGCGACCACAGGAACGCGACCGAGGCGTTCCTGAAGAAGCAGCAGCCCGAGTTCGAGGGCCGGTAGAGGTAGGGCCTTCCCCCGTACCGGTCGGGGAGTCTCCGCCAATGTGGGCGAGGGGGCCTCGGCGGTTTGCTTGAGTCATGACTCGGACAACCGCCGCGCCCCCCGCCGGGCAGCTACACGACCACGTTGCCGTCGCCCGCGACCTCGTCAAGTCCTACGGGGCGGGTGAGCACGCGGTGACCGCGCTGCGCGGCGTCTCGGCGGCGTTCCCGCGCGGCCGGTTCACCGCGATCATGGGGCCGTCCGGGTCCGGGAAGTCGACGTTCCTGCACTGCCTGGCGGGGCTCGACACGGTCACGTCCGGCTCGGTGCTGATCGGCGACGTCGACATCACCAAGCTGTCCCGGACCCGGCTGACCAAGCTGCGCCGCGACCGGCTCGGGTTCGTGTTCCAGGCGTTCAACCTGCTGCCGATGCTGACGGCGGAGGAGAACATCCGGCTGACCGGGCGGCTCGGGAACCGGCGCGCCGACCGGGCGTGGTTCGACACGATCGTGGACGCGCTGGGGCTGCGCGGGCGCCTCGCGCACCGGCCGGGCGAGCTGTCGGGCGGGCAGCAGCAGCGGGTCGCGGTGGCGCGGGCGCTGCTGACCCGGCCGGAGGTGCTGTTCGCCGACGAGCCGACCGGCAACCTCGACTCCCGGTCGGGCGCCGAGGTGCTGGCGTTCCTGCGCCGCGCGGTGGACGACTACCGGCAGACCGTGATCATGGTGACGCACGACCCGGGCGCCGCCGCGCACGCCGACCGGGTGCTGTTCCTCGCCGACGGGATGATCGTGCGCGAGCTGCACTCCCCCACCATCGACCAGGTGCACGACGTGATGCGCCGGATGGAGGGCTGAGCGCCATGTGGCTGATCGCGCGCCGCTCCTTCGCGGAGGGCTGGATGCGGATGGCCGCCACGCTGCTGGCGGCGGCCTTCTCGATCGGGCTGATCGCGGGCACGCTGCAGTTCACGCTGCGGGCGCAGGAGGCGGTGTCGGGCAGCGACGCCAGCGAGTACGCCCGTTCCGACGTGCTCGTGCTGGGCGGGTCGGTGGACACCGACGACCCGTACGCGACGCCGGACGGCCAGGTCGCGTTGAGCGCGGTCGCGGGACGTCCGGGCGTGGCGGCGGCCGCCGGGGACGCGATGGTCCCGGTGACCGCGCACGGGTCCGGCGGCAAGGCCATCCTGCCGCCCGCCGGGGCCGGGACGACGCTGCGGCCGTGGACGTCCGACGCCCGGCTCAACCCGTACCACCTGGAGTCGGGCCGGGCGCCCGCCGCGGACGGCGAGATCGCCGTCACCCGGCACGTGGCGCGCGCCGGGAAGCTCGATGTGGGCGACCCGGTCCGGGTGCTGCTGCCGAAGCAGAGCCGCACCCTGAAGCTCGTCGGGATCGTCACCGTGCAGGACCACAGCTCCGTCGCGAGCGGCGACCTGCTGCTGGCGCCGCCCGCGACCGTCCAGGCGGCGGCGGGCCTGCCGGCCGGGACCTGGCAGGGCGTGTGGGTGAAGGCCGCGCCGGGCGTCGCGCCGGCGAAGCTCCGCAAGGACCTGGCCCGTTCCCTCGGGCGGGACGTCACCGTCCGCACGGCGGCGGGCGTCCGGAACGCCCAGTCGGCCAATCTGCAGTCGGCGGGCGCGTCGATCGGCGGCGCCATCGGCATGGTCTCGTCCGTCGCGGTGTTCGTCGGGCTGTTCGTCGTGGCGAACACGTTCGGCACCCTCGTCCGGCAGCGGACGCGGCGGCTGGCGCTGCTCAGCGCGATCGGCGCGACGCCCCGCCAGATCAAGCGGCTGATCCGGTGGGAGGCGCTGGCGCTCGGCCTGGTCGGGTCGGCGGGCGGCGTGGTGCTCGGCTACCCGGTGTCGGCGCTGCTCACCCGGCTGTTCGCCGACGACGGCTTCGACATCTCCGCGGCGGACGTGCAGTTCGGCTGGGTCGCGCTGGCCGTGCCGGCCGCGGCCGGGATCGTCGTCACCCAGCTCGCGGCGTGGCGGGCCGCGCGGCGCGCCGCGCGCGTCTCCCCCATGCAGGCGCTGCGCGCGGCGAGCACCGAGAAGCCCGGCCGCCGCCGGGGGCGGGTGATCGGCGCACTCGCGATCTTCGCATGCGCGTGGATCTTCTTCGGCGGCGTCTTCGGGATCAGGTACGAGGAGCCGCCCGGCCCGGAGCGCACCATCGGCGTCTGCGTCATGGTCCTGCTGGGCTGCATGACGACCGTGGCGGCGCTCGCCGTCCTCGCCCCGTTCTTCGTCGGCCCCCTCGGCGGCCTGGTCGGCCGGATCGGGACGGCCGTCAGCGGCGAGGCCGGGCGGCTCGCCCGCGCCACCATCACCCGCAGCCCGCGCCGGGTGTCGTCGGCGGCGTCGTCGCTGATGCTGGGCGTGGCGCTGGTCGGCGCGACGGCGCTGACCGTCCTGTCGGTGGACGCGCGGTTCGCCGAGACCGGCGACCAGGTGATGCGGGCCGAGCACGCGATCGCGGCGACCGGCGCGACGTCCGGCGGCCCGGCGCCGCTGCCCCGCGACGCGGCGGCCAAGGCCGCGGCCGTGCCCGGCGTGTCGACCGCGACCGCGCTGACGGCGTCGCAGATCAAGCTCGTCTCGCCGCCGCCGAGGCGGCCGTCGCCGGAGGAGCCGCCGCTGCCGGTCTACCTGGCGGTGACGGGCGCCGACCAGCAGGCGCTGCCGGAGGTGCTGAAGCTCGGCGGGCGGCTGCCCCGGCTCGGGGACGGCGAGATCGCCCTCACCTCCACGGTGATGAAGGGCCAGAAGATCAAGAAGGGGCAGAAGATCGTCGTGCGCGGGGCGCAGGGCCGCGTGCCCTTGACGGTCGCCGCCGCCTACCACGACCCGTCGCACCTGTTCGCCGACCAGGCGCTGGTGTCGGAGGCGACCATGGACCGGCTCGACCCGGCCGCGCCCGCGCAGGTCGTCCTCACGCGGGGCGGCTCCGAGCGGGACCTCGCCCGCGCGTTCGCCGGCACGCCCGGCGTCGAGGTCCTCGACAAGGGCGCCTACGTGGACCTGGCCAAGGGCGCGATGACCAGCGGGCTGACCGTCATCTACGGGTTCATCGGCATGGCGCTCGTCCTCGCCCTGTTCGGGATGGCGACGACCGTCTCGATGAGCGTCGGCGAGCGGACCCGCGAGTTCGGGCTGCTCGGCGCGGTCGGCGCGACGGTCGCGCAGATCAGGGCGATCGTCCGCTGGGAGGCCGCGACGGTCGTGCTGCTCGGCGGGCTCCTCGGCATCGGGACGGCGCTCGGCAGCGTGTTCCTGATGTACGTGGCGACGGGCAGCTCGTTCCTGGCCCCGAACCCGCCGTGGTGGCTGTTCCCGGCCGTCATCGCGGGCGCGGCCGCGGTCGCCCTCGCTACGTCGGCGCTCCCGGCCCGCAGGGCCGCCGAAGTCCCGCTGCTGGAGGCGGCGAAGTCGGAGTAGCGGGCAGGGCGGGGTGGGCTGCTACCGGTACGCGCCGTGCCGGTGGCAGCCCGTGAGGTGGTCGTCGACCAGGCCGCACGCCTGCATCAGGGCGTAGGCGGTGGTGGGGCCGACGAAGCGGAACCCGTGCTTCTTCAGCTCCTTGGACAGGGCCTTCGAGGCGTCGGTGCGGGCGGGGACGTCGGCCGTGTCGGCGTAGGCCGGGGAGCCGGGGTCGGCGTAGCGCCAGGCGGTCGCGGCGAGGCCGCCGGGGAGGTCGAGGGCGGCGCGGGCGTTGGCGATCGACGCCTCGATCTTCGCCCGGTTCCGGACGATGGCGGCGTCGCCCATCAGGCGCTCGACGTCGTCCGGGCCGAACGCGGCGACCTTCTCGGGGTCGAAGCCGTGGAAGGCGGCGCGGAAGCTCTCGCGCTTGCGCAGGATCGTCAGCCAGGAGAGCCCCGACTGGAACGCCTCCAGGCAGAGCTTCTCGTAGAGGCCCGGGTCGTCGCGGACGGGACGGCCCCACTCGTCGTCGTGGTAGGCGATGTAGTCGGGCGTCGACAGCCCCCACGGGCAGCGCGCCAGCCCGTCCTCGCCGAGAATCGCGGTGGTCACCCGCCCGTTCTACCCGACGCCTCCGACAGTCCCGACGCCTCCGACAGTCCCGACGCCTGCGCCGGGCCGCTCGCCTCCGCCAGCCTGGCGAGGCGGCGCAGGCCGAGGGCCAGGAACGCCTTCACGACCGGGCCGGCGACCAGCCAGCCGGCGCGTCCGAGGGGCCCGAGCGGGAGGTCGACGCGCTCCGCCCAGACGACGCGGCTGCCCGTCCCCTCCGGGACGACCTTGAACCACGCCTCGCCGCGCACGACGCGGCCGGTGTGCCGGACGGCGACGCGGCGCCCGTCCCGCCAGTCGGTGACGACCATGGTGTCGGTGAAGCCGACCGGGCCGATGCCCGTCCAGGCCCGCAGTTCGTCGCCGACCTTGTCGCCGCCCTCGGCGCTGGTGAACGGCATCCACTCGGCGTGCCGCGGCCAGTCGGTCAGCAGGGCGAAGACGTGCTCGGCCGGGGCTGCCGACACGGCCTCCGCGTGCACGGCGACTCGGCTCATCGGTGCTCCTCCTCGGGGCCGGGCTCGTCCTCGACGGGCACGGTCTCCTTGCGGAGCAGCACGCCGTCGCTGGGCTCCTCCAGGCCGTGCAGGGCGCCGATGGCCGGTTCGCCGGCGCGGTTGCGGAGATCGTACAGCCGGCGTTCCAGGTCGGCCACGCGGGCGTCGCGCTCGCGCAGCGCGTCGGTCAGGCGGTGCACGGCCTCGTCCGTCACCTGCATCTGATAACCCCAGATCGTGGTGGGAAACCGGAGCCGGGAGCCCGCCGGCCCGATGACCGGACGGCCCTCGGCGTCCACCCGCAGCGGCGGATAGTCCGGATGGGTCTCGGCCAGCTCCCCGCCCCTGCCCATGGCGAGGACGACGACGGCGCCCAGCACGGCCAGGCCGGCCAGGACGAGCACCACGGTCACCATCACGCTCCGATCTCCCGCGTCCCCTGAATGACGTTCTCCGGACTCCGATCGTGCCACGCTCGGCGGCCTGGGGATGCAAGACCGGACGGTCCTTCCACCGGGCGCGCCGGTTCCGGCCGGTGCCGCGGACGCGCGCGGCGCCCCCGGCGGGCCGGGTGGAGCGGCTCACCGGGGGCGCCGTGCCGGGAGGCGGGCGGCGGCGCGGTCAGGGCCGCTAGCCGCGCAGGCGGTGCCAGGGGCCGGTGATGGCGAACGTCACGCCGGGGTCGGACTGGCGGTTGGCGAACAGGACGCGGCCGTCCGGGGAGAACGTGACGCCGGTGAACTCGCTGCCGTTGCGGGCGTTGCGGGCCATCGCGAACGGCTTGTCCTTCCGGGTGGTGCCGACGAGGTACTGCTCGCCGTCGCCGTCCTCGGCGAGGATCACGCCGCCGCCGTACGGGGACACGGTGATGTTGTCGGGGCCGTCGAACCGGCCGCCCGGCTTGAAGATCAGCTGGAGCTCGATCTCGTTGCGGCGCGGGTCGTAGGTCCAGACCTGCCCGGCGTGGTCGCGCGCGGCGCCGTCGCCGGAGTGGGAGAAGCTCGCGACGAAGTACGCCTTGCCGTGCCCCCACCAGGCGCCTTCGAGCTTCTGGCTCCGGGTGATCGTGTCGAACTGCTTGCGCACGGACGTCGTCTTCGCCGACGGGTCCGGGACGTCCAGCCACTCGACGCGCAGCCGGGTGCCGGGCTCGGTGACCAGCGACAGGTCCGGGACGCCCCGGACGTTCATCGCCTCCAGCCTCCCGCCCCGCATGTAGGCGTGGTAGCCGCCGTGGTGGGCGCGGGGGCGGAACCGGTAGAACAGCCCGAACGGCCCGGACGCGTCCTCGGTGAGGTAGGCGGTGAGGGTGTGCGGGGCGACGGCGACGGCCTCGTGCGCGAAGCGGCCGAGGCCCGTCAGCGGGACGGGCTCGGTGCGCCGGCCGTCCGGGTCGACCTCGAACACCCAGCCGTGGCTCTTGGTCTCGCCCTTGACGCCCTCGGTCTCCTCGCAGGTCAGCCAGGTGCCCCAGGGGGTGCGGCCGCCGGCGCAGTTCACCGCCGTCCCGGCGAGGCTGACGTACTGCGACAGCAGGTTGCCGCGGCTGTCGACCTCCAGGGTGGTGGTGCCGCCGTTGACCGCCGGGTCGTAGGTCAGCTCCGGGCGGCCGACGGCGCGGGTGCCGTTGGTGCCCTGCTCGTGGTTGCGCACGAGCCTGGTGCGGCCGTGCCGGCTGCCGGGGAAGGTGGCCATCCCGTCGTGGTGGCCGGGAACGACGACACCCTCCGAGATCGGGTCGCCTTCCACCGACAGCTCCTTGTAGTGGAAACCTCGGGGCAGGTCCAGGACGCCCTTGGGGTCGGGGACGAGCGGGCCGTAGCCGTACGCCTCCCCCGTGTCGGCGCCGGCGGACGTCTGGAAGACGCCCTCCAGGCTTCCGGCGAGGGCGATGGACAGGGCGCCGGCCGCGCCGCCCTTGACGACTCCGCGACGGGTCACGGACATGGGCACTCCTTAGCGTGAGGGGATCACGCCGGAGCCTGGTCGCCGCCGCTGAACCGGCGGTGAACGAGCGCGGACACGCCGGGAAAGCCCCAGGACAATCTTGGGTCGGCCTTGGGTCGGCGTCGGGTCGGCGCCGGGTCGGCCGCGGGTCAGCCGGCCGTGGGGAAGGCCATCCCGGGCGCCTCGGCGGCCCCGGCGGGCTCCGGCCAGCGGGACGTGACGGCCTTCTGGCGCGTGTAGAACCGGACGCCCTCGGGCCCGTGGACGTGGGTGTCGCCGAACAGCGACGCCTTCCAGCCGCCGAACGAGTAGAACGCCATCGGCACCGGGATCGGGACGTTCACCCCGATCATCCCGACGTGCACGGACCGCTGGTACCGCCGCGCCGCCGCCCCGGACGAGGTGAAGATCGCCGTGCCGTTGCCGTAGGGGTTGGCGTTGACCAGCCCGATCGCCTCGTCGAGGGTCCCTGCGCGCAGCACCACCAGGAGCGGCCCGAAGACCTCCTGCTGGTAGGCGGCCATGTCGGTGGAGACGCCGTCGAGCAGGCAGGGGCCGACGAAGTAGCCGGGGCCGGGCAGGCCGCGCCCGTCCACGACGAGCTTGGCGCCCGCGCGGGCCGCCCCCTCGACGTGCCCGCCGACGCGCTCCCGCGCCGCCTCGCTGATCAGCGGCCCCATCTCGCTGGACGGGTCCGCGCCCGGCCCGACCTTGATCGCGCGGGCCCGGTCGGCGAGCCGCTCGACGAGCGGGTCGGCGGCGTCGCCGACGGCGACCGCCACGGAGATCGCCATGCAGCGCTGCCCGGCCGACCCGTAGGCCGCCGCGGTGATCTGGTCGGCGGCGAGGTCGAGGTCGGCGTCGGGCAGCACCACCGCGTGGTTCTTCGCGCCGCCGAGGGCCTGCACCCGCTTGCCGGCGGTGCTCGCCGCCTCGTGGACGTGCCGGGCGACGGGCGTCGACCCGACGAACGACACCGCCGCGACGCCCGGGTGCGTGATCAGCGCGTCGGCGGTCTCGGCGTCGCCGTGCAGGACGTTGAACACCCCGTCGGGCAGCCCCGCCTCGGCGTACAGCTCGGCGACCAGGTTGGACGCGGACGGGACGCGCTCGCTCGGCTTCAGCACGAACGTGTTCCCGCAGGCGATCGCGATCGGGTGCATCCACAGCGGCACCATCACGGGGAAGTTGAACGGGACGATCCCGGCGCACACGCCGAGCGGCTGCCGGAACGAGAACGCGTCCACGTCCGAGGAGACCTGGTCGGAGTACTCGCCCTTGAGCATCTGCGGGATGCCGCAGGCGAACTCGACGACCTCCCGGCCGCGGACGACCTCGCCGCGCGCGTCGTCCAGGATCTTGCCGTGCTCGGCGGTGATCAGCCGGGCCAGCTCGTCCTCGTGCCTGGCGAGCAGGTCGCGCAGCGCGAACATGATCCGTGCCCGCCGGGTCAGCGACACCTCCCGCCACGACGCGAAGGCCCGCGCGGCGGCGCCGACGGCGGCGTCCACCTCGGCCCGGCGGCCGAGCACGACCTCGGCGGTCTGCTGCCCGGTCGCGGGGTCGCGCACGGGCGCCGCGGTGCTCCCGCCGACCGGGACACCGCCGATCCGATGCTGAATCGAGCGCATGGGGGTTCCTTTCACAGGTAGCGGCGCTGGGTCTTCTTGTCGTCGTCGTAGCGGGCCCGGGCCTGCGCGGTCGGGGCCAGCGCCGACACCTCCGCGACCGGCACGTCCCACCACGCCTCGCTGTCGGGGGCGGGGGCGAGCGGGTCGGTCTCCACGTGGACGACGGTGGTGCGCGGGGAGGCGACGGCCGTGCGCAGCGCGTCCCGCAGCCCGTCCGGGCCCTCGGCGCGGAGCACGTCGGCGCCGAGGCTGGCGGCGTTCGCGGCGAGGTCGACGGGGAGGGTCCCGCCGTCCAGGCCGGTGGCGGTCCGGGCCCGGTAGCGGGTGCCGAACCGCTCCGCGCCGACGCTCTCGGACAGGTTGCCGATCGACGCGTAGCCGTGGTTCTGGACGAGGACGACGACGAGCTTGACGCCCTCGGCGACGGCCGTGGTGAGCTCCTGCGCCATCATCAGGTACGAGCCGTCCCCGACCAGGACGAACACCTCCCGGTCGGGTGCGGCCATCTTCACGCCGAGGCCGCCGGCGATCTCGTAGCCCATGCAGGAGTAGCCGTACTCGACGTGGTAGCCCTTGGGGTCGCGGGTCCGCCACAGCTTGTGCAGGTCGCCCGGCATGGACCCGGCCGCGCACACCACCACGTCCCGCGGCCCGGACACCTCGTTGACGGCGCCGATGATCTCGGCCTGCGCGGGCAGACCCTCCCGCCGCGCCCCGAAGGCCCCGTCGACGACGGCGTTCCACCGCTCGGCGAGCCCCCGGGTCTTCTCCCGGTAGGAGCCGGGGACGGAATGGCCGTCCAGGGACGCGTCGAGGGCCCGGATCGCCTCTCGCGCGTCGGCGGCGACCGCCGTCCCGGCGAGCTTGAGGGCGTCGGGACGAGCGATGTTGATGTTGACGAAGCGGACGCCCGGATCACCGAACAGGCTGTGCGAGGCGGTGGTGAAGTCGCTGTAGCGCGTGCCGATGCCCAGCACGACGTCGGCTTCCCGGGCCAGCGCGTTCGCGGCGGTCGTCCCGGTCGCGCCGATCGCGCCGACCGAGCACGCGTGGTCCCACGGCAGCGAGCCCTTGCCCGCCTGCGTCTCGGCCACCGGGATGCCGGTGTGCTCGGCGAAGGCGCGCAGGTCGCCGGTGGCGCGCGAGTAGATCACGCCGCCGCCCGCGATGATCAGCGGGCGCTCGGCGGACCGCAGGAGCGCCGCGGCCTCCGCCAGCGCGGCGGGTTCGGGGACGGGGCGCGGGATGCGCCAGACCCGGTGGTCGAACAGCTCGTCCGGCCAGTCGAACGCCTCCGCCTGCACGTCCTGCGGCAGGGCGAGGGTGACGGCGCCGGTCTCGGCCGGGTCGGTGAGGACGCGCATCGCCGCCAGCAGCGCGCTGGGCAGCTGCTCGGGCCGGTTGACGCGGTCCCAGTACTTCGACACCGGTTTGAAGCAGTCGTTCACCGACACGTCGTGGGAGCGGGCGTCCTCCAGCTCCTGCAGGACGGGGCTGGCGGGACGCGTGGCGAAGATGTCGCCCGGCAGCAGCAGCACCGGCAGCCGGTTGATCGTCGCCAGCGCCGCGCCGGTCACCATGTTGGTCGCGCCAGGCCCGATGGACGTCGTGCAGGCCAGCGTGGACAGCCGGTCGCTCATCCGGGCGTAGCCGGACGCGGCGTGCACCATCGACTGCTCGTTGCGCGCCATGTAGTAGGGCAGGTCGCCGGCGCGCTCCAGCAGGGCCTGCCCGAGGCCGGCGACATTGCCGTGCCCGAAGATCCCGAAGCAGCCGGCGAAGAACCGCCGCTCCGCGCCGTCGCGCTCGCTGTACTGCGCGCCCAGGAAGCGGACGACCGCCTGGGCCACCGTCAGTCTCGTGCTCATAGGACCTCCACTGCTGCGTCGACGGCTCCGGCCACATCGCCGTCGGCAGGGTAAAGAAGGGAGCGGCCGACGACCAGGCCCCGCACGGTCGGCAGCCGCAGGGCGCGGCGCCAGCCGTCGCGGGCCGCGCGCGGGTCGGCGGAGACCTCGCCGCCGAGCAGCAGGGCGGGCAGCGTCGACGCGGCCATGACGCGCTCCATGTCGGGGACGACGGGGACCTTCAGCCAGGTCCGCGCCGAGGTCGTGCCGAGGCCGGACGCGATCGAGATCGCGCGGATCATCGCCTCCGGCGTGAGGTCGTTGCGGACGCGGCCGTCCACCCGGCGGGCGATGAACGGCTCGACCATCGCCATCAGGCCGTGCCCGGCGAGCGCCGACACCGCGCGGGCGCAGCCCTCCAGGGTGCGGGGCGTCGCCGGGTCGGCGTCGTCGACGCGCAGCAGGACCTTGCCGCCGTCGAGGCGGGACGCGGCGATCGCGTCGGCGCTGTAGGCGGTGAAGCGGTCGTCGATCTCGAAGGACGTGCCGGCCAGCCCGCCGCGGTTCATCGAGCCGATCACGAGCTTGCCGTCGAGGGCGCCGAGGAGCAGCAGGTCCTCCGCGACGTCGGGGGTGGCGAGGACGCCGTCCACGCCGGGGCGTTCCAGCGCCGTGCACAGCCGGTCGAGGAGTTCCCCGCGGTCGGCCATGGCGAGCGGGTCGCCGCCGGCGGCGAGGGCGCCGCGCGCCGGGTGGTCGGCGGCGATCAGCATGAGCCGCCCGGCCGGGCCGAGCAGCGCCGCGCGCCGGGTGCGGCGGGCGGCGGCCTCGGCGATGGACTCGGGGCGGGCGGCGCGCGTCTCGGCGAGCGCCGCGATCCGCCCGGCCCGCGCGCCGGGCGGGGTCCGGGTGTCGAGGGTCACCGGGTCACCGCCGGCTCCGCGATCTCGGCGGCGGTGGGCATGGCGGCCGAGCAGGCGAGCCGGGACGCGACGACCGCGCCGGCCCGGTTGGCGAACCCGATCGCGCGCGGGAGGTCCCAGCCGGCGAGCAGCCCGTGGCAGAGGGCGCCGCCGAACGCGTCCCCGGCGCCGAGGCCGTTGACGACCTCGACCGGCACCGGCGGTGACTCCACCATTTGCCCCTGGTCGTCGACCGCGAGGACGCCGTCCGGTCCGCGCTTGACGACGGCGAGGCGGACGCCCCGGTCGAGCAGCGCGCGGGCGGCCCGCACCGGGTCGGTCTCCCCCACCGCGACCTCGCACTCGGCGAGGTTGCCGACCGCGACGGTCGCGTGTTCGAGGGCCTCGCCGGCCCAGCGCCGCGCCTCGTCCGGGGAGTCCCAGAACATGGGCCGGTAGTCCAGGTCGAGGACGGTGGGGCCGGCGCCGCGGCGGGCGCCGAGCGCGGCCAGCGTCGCCGTCCGGGACGGTTCGGCGCACAGCCCGGTCACGGTCGTCCAGAGCAGCCCGGCGGCCTCGATGGCGGGAAGGTCCAGCTCGTCCGCGCGGATCTCCAGGTCGGGAGCCTTGGGGAAGCGGTAGAAGTACAGCGGGAAGTCGTCGGGCGGGAACAGCTCGCAGAACGTGACGGGCGTCGGCAGGCCGGGGACGTCCGCGACGAACCGGGCGTCCACCCCGTACTCGGCGAGGGCGCGGCGGACAAAGCGGCCGAACGGGTCGGCGCCGGTGCGGGTGACCACGGCGGCGCGGCGGCCGAGCCGGGCGGCGGCGACCGCGACGTTGGTGGCGCTGCCGCCGAGGAACCGGGCGAACGTCTCGACCTCGTCCAGCGGCGCTCCGGACTGGAGCGGGTAGAGGTCGATGCCGACGCGGCCCATGGTGATGACGTCGAACCTCGTCATGCGGCGATCCCGGCGAGGAAGTCGACGCAGGCGCGCACGTCGGCGACGGGGCCGGCGCCGGGCGGCGGCTCCGCATCGATGATCATGTCCTGTTCGAGGACGTACCAGCCGTCGTACCCGGCGCCTTCGAGGGAGCCGACGATCCCGGCGATGTCGATGTCGCCCGCGCCGAGCGGGCGGTAGATGCCGTCCCGGACGGCGTCGGTGTAGGGCGCCGCACCGGCCTGGACGGCCTCGGCGAGCGCCGCGTCGACGTCCTTCAGGTGGACGTGCGCGATCCGGCCGGGGGCGCGGGCGGCGAGTTCGCCGGGGTCGGTGCCGCCGATCAGCAGGTGCCCGGTGTCCAGGCAGAGCGGGATGCCGGACCCGTCGAGGACGCGCCGGACCTCATCGGACCGTTCCACCATCGTCCCGACATGCGGGTGCAGCACCGCGCGGACGCCGGCCTCGGCCGCGGCCGCGCCGATCCGGTCGAGGTTGCCGAGCAGCGCCGCCCAGCCGGCCGCGTCGAGCGCCGGGCGCTCGTCGTAGCCGTCCAGGCCGGTGACGGCCGCGAGCACCAGCGTCAGCCGGTCGTTGGAGCGTTCCATACCAAACCCGGACAGAATCCGCCGGACGTCGGGCAGCGGGTCGCGGTCCGGGTCGTGCAGCACGACCGGCGCGAACCCGCCCACCGCGCGGAGCCCGTACCCGGCGAGCAGCGCGGCGCGCTCGGCGGCGCCCGCGGGCAGGAAGCCGTCCGGCCCGAACTCGGTGGCGGCCAGCCCGAGATCGCGCATCTCCGCCAGCACCCGCGCGGGCGCCAGCTGGTGGCCCCAGCCGGGCACCTCGCACACCCCCCACGAGATCGGGGCTCCCGCGACACGATCCTTGATCATCGACTCACCATCTCTCCAGCGGACGTGCTCGCGCCGGCGGTGCCACCGGCTCCGCCGAGTCTGCTGAAGCCCGGGCGGAGATGTCAATAGTTTGTTAGGACATTATGAGGTAATAAGTTAAACACACACTCCGAGGTACGATCGTCCCGTACGAGAGGAGACATTGGGTGTACCGACCCCGCGTGACCGTGGACCGCAGCAGCCCCGTGCCGCTGTACTACCAGCTCGCCCAGCAGCTGGAGGCGGCCATACGCGCCGGTGAGCTGGCCCCGGGCACCCGGCTGGAGAACGAGGTCGAGCTGGCCGACCGGTGCGGGCTCTCCCGCCCGACCGTCCGGCAGGCCATCCAGCACCTGGTCGACCGGGGGCTGCTGGTGCGCAAGCGCGGCGTCGGCACGCAGGTCGTGCGGTCGGAGATCCGCCGCCCGATCGAGCTGACCAGCCTGCACGACGACCTGGCGGCGGCCGGCCGGGAGCCGCGCACCCGGGTGCTGGAGTTCGGGCCCGTCCCGGCCGACGACACGGTGGCCAAGGAGCTGGGCGTCACGCCCGGCGACGAGGTCCTGCGGATGCGCCGGATCCGGTGCACCGGCGAGGAGCCGCTCGCGGTGCTCACCAACTACCTGCCGCCCGACCTGATCAAGGTGACCGAGGCCGATCTCGCCGAGCACGGCCTCTACGAGCTGCTCCGCGGGACCGGCATCAACCTGCGCATCGCGAACCAGACCATCGGGGCGCGCGGCGCGACGGCGGCCGAGGCCCGGCTGCTGGACGAGCGGCGCGGCGTCCCGCTGCTGACCATGAACCGCACCGCCTACGACGACAAGGGCATCGCGATCGAGTACGGCTGCCACGTGTACCGCGCCGACCGCTACTCGTTCGCGCTCACCCTCGTCGAGCGGTAGCCGCCGGGGGACGGCCCGCCGAACCCGGGCCGAATTCTTCTTGATCAATTAGAGCGCTCTATTGAATTAGAGCGCTCTAACGCTTACGGTTCAGGCGTCCGCACCTCGCATCAGGAGGAACCCGATGCAGCTCAGACCCACCCCCCAGGGCGTCCGCCTGGCGGCGGCCGCGACGACCGTGGCGCTCGCCGCCGCCGTGCTGCCCGCCGTCCCGGCGTCGGCCGACGGCGACGAGCTCGCCCAGGTCCGCGCCACGCTGGAGACCCCCGCGAACTTCGACGACGCGGCGGGCGGCAACGCCAACGCCGACGACCCGGCCATCTGGAGCCACCCGGACGACCGCGACGGCGACCTCGTCATCGCCACGCTGAAGGAGGGCGGCCTGGTGGTGTACGACGCCGCCGGCCGCGAGATCCAGCGGTTCGCCGCGCCCACCCCGCCCCGGCCCGGCGACGAGCCCGGCAGGTTCAACAACGTCGACCTGATCTACGGCTTCCGGCTCGGCCACCACAAGGTCGACCTGGCCGTGGTCTCCGACCGCGGCCGCGACACCGTCCGCACCTACGTGATCGACCCGGACAGGGCCGAGCGCCACCGGGCACCGCTCACCGACGTCACCGACCCGTCCGTGCCGTTCGTCTTCTCGTCCTCCCTCGACGACGTCAACGAGCAGGCGACGGCGTACGGGCTGGCGTCCTGGGGCGACTCGCGCGGCGGCGGCTACGTCGCGCTCAGCCGCCGGCACACCTCGCGGCTCGGCCTCGTCCAGCTGGTCTCCACCCGGGCGGGCACGATCACCTACCGGCACGTCCGCGACCTCGACCTGCCCACCTCGTTCCCGGTGCCCGGCGGAACCTGGACGCCGTGCGAGGACCCCGGCGAGGGCCCGCAGGTCGAGGGCATGGTCGCCGACCCCGAGCACGGTGTGCTGTACGCGGCGCAGGAGGACGTCGGCATCTGGCGCATCCCGCTGAGCGGCGCCCCGCGGCTCATCGACAGGGTCAAGGAGTACGGCGTCCCCGCCACCTACAACCCCGAGACCGAGGAGTGCGACCCGAGCGGACCCGACCCGGGCGTGGGCGGGCAGCACATCACCGCCGACGCCGAGGGCCTGTCCCTCTACAAGCAGGACGACGGTGAGGGCTACCTGATCGCCTCCAGCCAGGGCGACAACACGTTCGTCGTCTACGACCGCGAGGACCCGACCGACTACATCGGCCGGTTCCGCATCGCCCCCGGAACCGTCGTGGACGGCTCCGAGGTCTGCGACGGCGCGATGGTGACCAGCGCCCCGATCGGGCGCTTCCGCAACGGCCTCCTGGTCGTCCACGACGGCGTCAACACCCCCGACGCGGTGGACGAGAACGGCGAGGTCCGCGAGAACACCAACTTCAAGTTCGTCGACTGGAAGGATGTGGCACAGCCGCTGGACCTGGAGATAACCCCCGGCGACTGGAACCCGCGAGACTAGCAACCCGCGTTGATCTGCGGCGTGTTGTTGTTCTGACGCGCTCATAACAACAACACGCCGCAGATCAACGGTGCGAAGGAGATGGAGTGGCCCACCCGACGCTGGAGGACGTCGCCGCGCGCGCCGGCGTGTCCCGGGCCCTGGTGTCGCTGGTGATGCGCGGCTCCCCCAAGGTCGCCGAGCAGCGCCGGAACGCGGTGCTGGAGGCCGCCCGCGAGCTGGGCTACCGCCCCAACATGATGGCCCGGGGCCTCGCCGCCGGCCGGACGGGCATCGTCGGCGTCCTCCTGTCCGACCTCCACGACTCAGGGTGCGCCGACCTCCACGCCGGCCTCGCCGACGAAGCCGGCGACGCCCGCCTCTTTCTGACCACCGGCCGCGGCCGGCCCGCCCGCGAACTGGCCGCCCTGAACGACCTCCTCGACCTGCGCCCGGACGGCGTGGTCCTGGCCGGCCCGCGCATCTCCGCCGCCGACATCGAACGCGCCGCCGCCGGCTGCCCCACCGTCGTCGTGGGCCGCTCCCTCCGCTCGACCCGCGTGGACTGCGTCACGGGCGACGACACGGCGGCCGTGGAGCAGGCGATCGCCCACCTGACGGATCTCGGCCACCGCCACCTGGCCTGCCTGGACGTGGGCGCCCGCCCCTCTCCCCTGCGCCGCGCCTGCGAGGCCGCCGGGCTGGCCGTCGTAACCGCCCCGGACGAACTGTCCCGCGCCGCCACCGGCGTCCTCGCCCTCGGCGACAGGACCGGCACGGCCGCGCTCACCGCTCTGCTGCGCGCGGGGAAACGCGTCCCCGACGACGTCTCGCTGATCGTCCACGGCACGCCACCGGGCGCCGGGGCCGCACAGGTGACGACGATCGCGCCATCGCCCGCAGAACTGGGCAGCCTGGCGATGAAGACCCTCCTGTCGCGCATCAAGGACGGCCCTTCGGCGCAACCGCACCGCCTCACCGTCCCCCCGCGCCTGACCCCCCGCACCACCACCAAGGCTCACCAGACGCGTTTCCCCGCGCGCAGCAGAGCGGTGAGCGCGGCCGTGCCGGTCCTGTCGCCGAGGGCGAGGACGCCGGTGGCGGCGCGGGAC
>NZ_JBEYTW010000120.1:0-25743 GCF_040643275.1 Spirillospora sp. NPDC047418 | reverse complement strand
TCTAATATATTTTTGTTAAGTCTTTTTCGGGGTCTTTTTTTTTTTTTCTCCCGCCCTAATAAAAACAACCACGCCGCAGGTCAACGAGGGGCCGGGGAGCTGACATGTCGTGGACGGGGGGAGTTCATCTGCGCTTTTCCTCGGCGGACGAGACTGCCGGTATAGGTCGTTTCCAGCGCGTTACGGAGTGAATGTGATGCGGGTCTGTGTCTGCACGGTGGTGCACCATCCCGAGGACGCACGCATTCTGCATCGGCAGATTCGCGCGCTTCTCGAGGCCGGCCACGAGGTCACATATATTGCCCCATTCCGGGCATGTAACGCGGTTCCGTGGCGCCAGATCAGCCCGGTGGACGTCCCGCGCGCCACGGGCCGGCGCCGGCTCCGGGCGCTGCGCGCCGCGCACCGGGCGCTCATCGAGCACGCCCGGTACGCCGACGTGGTCCTGCTGCACGATCCGGAGCTGCTGGTGTCCCTGCCCCGCGAGGTCCGGGCCCGGACGGTCGTGTGGGACGTCCACGAGGACACCGCCGCCGCGCTGTCGGCCAAGGGCTGGCTGCCCGGACCGGCGCGCCCCGTGCTGCGGCCGGCCGTGCACCGGCTGGAGCGGCGCAGCGAGCGGCGGCACCGGCTGCTGCTCGCCGAGGAGGGCTACCGGGCCCGGTTCCGCGGTGACCACCCGGT
This sequence comes from Spirillospora sp. NPDC047418, assembly GCF_040643275.1. NCBI lineage: Bacteria > Bacillati > Actinomycetota > Actinomycetes > Streptosporangiales > Thermomonosporaceae > Spirillospora > Spirillospora sp. NPDC047418. Next base: position 25,059 of record NZ_JBEYTW010000120.1, on the reverse strand, counting down.
CGTACCGAACACCACCTACGTCTCCGACACGCCGCCCGGCCCGCCGGACGGCCGGCGCGCCGTCTACGTCGGGCAGCTGTCCCGGGCGCGCGGCGCGCTCGACATGATCGAGATGGCCCGGACGCTGGCCGCCGAGGGCATCCTGGTGGAGCTGATCGGCGCGGCCGACGCCGATGTCCGGGGCGCCCTGCGGGAGGCGCAGCGGGACGGCCTCGTGCGCTGGTACGGGTTCGTGCCGAACGACCGGGCGCTGCGGATCGCCGAGGGCGCGATGGCCGGGCTGGCGCTGCTGCACGACGAGCCCAACTACCGGCACTCGATGCCGACCAAGGTCGTCGAGTACATGGCCCGCGGCATCCCGGTGATCACCACGCCGAACCCGCCGGCGGTGGACATCGTCGACCCGGCCGGCTGCGGGCTGGTCGTGCCGTTCGGCGACCCGCAGGCCGCCGCCAAGGCCGTCCTGCGGCTGCGCGACGACCCCGACCTGCGGACCGAGATGGGCAAGCGCGGGTACGAGGCGGCCCGCGCGCGGTACCACTGGCCCGTCCACGCGGCGCGGTTCGTCGCCCAGCTGGAGGCTTGGGCGAACCGGTCCGCCGGCACCGTCTGGGAGCCGGAACCGGAACTGGAGCCGGAACTGGCACCGGCGGCGGAACCGGCGGCTAGGCCCGTGCCGGAGCGCTGAGCCGCCGGTCGGGAGGGTCAGGACGGGCGGGGCGGGTGGTGCAGCCGGAAGGCGACGGACCGGGCGATGCGCGCGGCGGCCCCCGGCGGGCGGTTGGCCTCCACCACCACGACGTACCGGCCGACCCGCAGCGCGATCATCCCGGCCGTGGGGCCGATCTCGTACGCCTCGTCCGCGCCGATGTCGCGGCGCGGCCGGGCCTGCGACTGGGTGGCCTGCAGGGCGTCCAGCATCCGGGAGGAGGCCTCCCCGGTCTCGGCCACCCACCGGACGCTCACGGTGAGGCCCCGCACGGCCGGACCGGCCTCCTCCATCGGGCTCGCGGACGGCCTCGGCGACCCGGACCGGGTGCGGGACGAACTCGGCGCCGGAGTGGGAGTGGGGGTCGGCGTCGGCGTCGGTGACGCGCTCTCGTCCGCCGGATCGTCCTCGTCCTTCGGCTTCTTGCTCTTCTTGGGCTTCTTCTTCGGGGGTTCGTACGTGCAGGACACCGGGCGCGGCAGCCGCACCGGCCCGGCGGACGCGCGGCTCGGCTCGGCGGCGTAGCCCTCCAGCCGCGCCCCGGCCAGGTCGGGCCCGGTGAGCAGCGAGCACGCGTCCGGCCAGGCCGCGGCGGGGACACCGCCGAGTTCGGCGGGGCCGGTGCCGGCCGGACCGCCGCGCAGCACGAGCAGCCGCGCCGCGCCGTCCGGGCGGGGCGCGGCCTGCGGGACGGCCGCGTACAGCAGCCCGCCCGCCGCCGCCAGCCACGGCCGCGCGCCCGGCAGGTCCGGGTCCATCGAGAACGGCGCGGGCGCGGTGGTGGTGGCGCCGTCGCCCGGCTCGACGATGTCGACGCCTGCGGGCAGCAGGCCCTCCGACAGCCGCGGGCGCAGCGCGAACACGTGCCCGTCGGCCTGCGCGAGCGCCGCGTACGCCGGGACGTCGCGGGCCCACTCGACGCGTCCGGAGGGCACGTCCACCGCCTCCATGCGGGTGCGGTCGGAGCCGTCCGGGTGGTAGACGACCACGAGCCGCCCCGAGGTCAGCACGCCGGGGCACATCAGGTCGCCGCACACGCCGTCGCCCGCCCAGGTGCCGAACTGGTCGCCGTCCTCGGTGAACGCGCGCAGCGCCGTCCCGTCGGAGGCGAGCGTGACCCCGTCCAGCATCGAGACCTCGGGCGACTCCTTGGAGCCGAGCCGCTCCTCCCAGCGGACGGTGCCCTTCGCCGGGTCGACCGCGAGCAGCCGGCTGCGGCGCCGCCTCTCCTGCCGCCCCTCCTTCCGGCCGCCGTCGGACGGCTCCTCCCGCGCGGCGGGCCGCCCGTCCTCCAGGCAGTCCAGGCCGAACGCGGCGAGGTCCTCGCGGCCGTCGGACGGGTGGGCGCCGCCCTCGAACAGGCGGCAGCCGCGCGGCAGCGGCTGCCGCCACACCCGCTTGCCCGTCACCGCGGAGACGCCGAACAGCGTGCGGTGCCCGTCGTCGGTGGTCAGGACGATGTCGGACCCGGCGGGCCAGCGCAGCGTCGTCCGCGACACCGCGGCCGGACGCTCGCCCTCGCGCCGCCACAGCAGCCCGCCCGACAGGGCGTCGAACGCGACGAGCACCCGGTCGGTGCGGTCGCCGTTCCGCTCGAAGTAGGCGACCAGCCGGGACCGGGTGGACGTCCAGCCGAGCAGCGTCCACCCGTTGCGCCGGTAGCTCCAGCGGTCGCCGCCCGTCCGTGCGTCCCGGACCTCCAGCCCGTGGCCGGACGCGGTCACGACCTGCCCCTGCGCGACCTGGTAGGCGACGCCGTCGTAGCCGCCGGCGGCGCCGTGCTGGAGGCGGGTGGTGCTCTCCCAGCTGAGCGCGAGCGGCCCCGGCGGCGGCCCGACCTCGCGCTGCGGAGTGACGGGCTCGCCGGTCACGGTGTGCCGGACCTGCCACCATTCGGCGCGCAGGACGTACTTGTCGACGAGGACGACGCACAGCGCCACGGCGACCGCCGCGGAGACCAGGCCGAGCGCGACGCGGACCCGGCCCACGGACTCCGGTCGGCCGCCTGGCCGCTGCCGGCTCGCGACCACGACCGCGCCGCCTCCCTCCGCTGAATACTGTGATGCGACGACACCCACCATGCCGTGCGCGGGACGCCCGCGCGACAGAACGGAGATGAACCGTGGAGGTCTTCACCCGCTGGCACGGCTGGGACACGGCCCGTGCGGACATCGCCGCCTCGGGGGCGCCGATCGACGTGGCGGCCCTCGGCCGGGCCGTCGCCGCCGCCGAGCGCTGGCACGGCGACCAGAAGCGTCCCACAGGCGCCCCCTACGTCGAGCATCTGCTGGAGGCGCTCGAAGTCCTGGTGCGCGGGGCCGGGGTGACGGCGCCCGCCGTGCTGGCCGCCGCGGTCCTGCACGACGTCGTCGAGGACACCGCCGCGACCCTGCCGGACGTGGAGGCCGAGTTCGGCCCGGAGGTCACCGAACTGGTCGACTGGGTCACCAAGCCCCCGGCCGTCGGCGCCGGGCGCCAGGCCAAGCGCGCCGCGAAGGCCGCCTACCTGCGCCGCCTCGGCGACGCCCCGGCGGAGGCGATCCAGGTGAAGCTCGCCGACCGGGTCAGCAACGTCCAGACCCTCGACCGGATGCCGCCGGACTTCCAGCGCCGCTACTACGCCGAGACCCTCACTTACATCGTCCCGCTGACCGAGCCGCACCCCTGGTTCAGGGCCTGGTACGCGTCCTGGCGGACGGAGTACGCGCACCTGCTATGACCGAATGGTCATGAGGTGGGAGGATCGCGGCATGGAACGCGAGTGGGTGGTCGAGGAGAGCACGGCCGTCGCGGCGGGGCCCGCGGACGTTTACGCGGCCGTCGCCGACCTGCGGCGGATGCGCGAGTGGAGCCCCGAGGTGTTCGCCGTCCGGGTGCGCGGCCGGACGATCGCGCCGGGCACGAGGTTCGTCGGGTTCAACCGCATCGGGTGGCGTGTGTGGTTCACCACATGCCAGGTGACGGCGGCGGTGCCGGGCAAGGCGTTCGCGTTCCGGGTGTCGAGCTTCGGGATGCCGGTCGCGCTGTGGGGGTACCGCTTCGAGGACGTCTCGGACGACCCGTCCACGCCCCGGACGCGGCTCACCGAGTACTGGGAGGACCTGCGCCGCGACAACCGGGGCGCGGCGTTCGTCTCCGTCCTCGGCAAGGTCTTCACCGGCGTCCCGGCGGAGCGGCGCGCCGCCGTGAACCGCGCGGGCATGCGCGCCACCCTCGACCGCATCCGGACGGCCGTCGAACGCGGCTGAGCCCGGTTCTTGGCAGCAAAACAAGAACCTGTTCTACTAAGCGGTGTGACAAGCACCGTGCAAGCGCATGCCATCCAGGGCGAGCGGGTCACGCTCCCGGTGCGGATCCGGGACGCCGCCGTCGGGTCGGCGATGTTCGCCGTGCCCGCCCGCGCCGCCCAGGCCGTCATCGCCTACAGCGGGCTGGAGGTCGCCGCGCCGCTACCCGGCCGGGCGATCTGCTCGCTGGCCTTCGTCCGGTACGCGGACGGGGACCTCGGCCCGTACCACGAGTTCGCCGTCGCGTTCCTGGTGCGCCCGCCCGAGGCGGAGCCGCCGGGCGTGCTCGGACGGCTGCGGGGCGTCGGGGCGTTCATCCACTGGCTGCCGGTCAACCAGGAGTTCACGCTGGACGCCGGGCGGACGATCTGGGGGTTCCCCAAGGAGATCACCGACATCCCGATGGACCTGGCCGGGCGCGTCAAGCGGTGCGCGGTGCGGCTGGGCGGGCGGACGGTGATCGAGGTCGCGGTGAAGCCCGGAGTGCCGATGCCGGCCGGCACCGCCGCGCCGAAGGTCGACGCCTACTCGTGCCTGGACGGCGTCACCCGCCGGACGCCCTGGACGCTGACGCCGTCCGAGGTGCGGACCCGTCCGGGCGGGGCGAAGGTCGTGCTGGGCGACCACCCGGTGGCCGAGGAGCTGCGCGGGCTCGGGCTCGACCGGGCGCGGGCCCTGAGCACCAGCACGGTCGGTCACCTGCAGATGGTCTTCGACGGCGCCGAGGAGGTGCGCCGGTGAAGCGGACGGCGCTGGTCACGGGTGCGGCGGGCGGGCTCGGCGCGCTCGCGGCGCGGCGGCTCGCAGCGGCGGCGTGGGACGTCGTCGCGGTCGACACCGACGAGGCGGGGCTGGCGGAGACGGCGCTGCGCTCCCCCAACATGCACGTGCGGACCTGCGACGTCACCGACCCCGGGGCCGTCCTGGACCTGCTGGCGTTGATCGGCCCCGTCCACCGGGTCGTGCACGCTGCCGTGACCGCGCCCGCCGGGGCGGCGCTGGACCAGCCGCCCGCGGAAGTGAAACAGGTTCTCGACACCGACATCTACGGCACCATGCACGTCGTGCGCGCCACACTGCCCGGCATGCTGGAACGCGGCGCCGGCGAACTGGCCCTGTGCGCGCCGCCGCCGCGGGCCGGGGCGGCGGCCGCCGCGTCCGGGGCCGTCGCCGCGTACGCCGAGGCTCTGTTCCGGGAGCACGGCGGGCGCGGCGTCACGATCCGCTGCGTCCAGCTGGACGACGCGGCGCCGCCGCGGCTCGCCCTCGACGCGCTGGACCGCTCGCTGGCGCGCCCGCCCGGCGACCTGCACGTACGGCCGGGCCGGCGGCGGCCGGCGCTCGTCGAGGGCATCCGCTCCGCGCTGAACCTCCGGCCGACCGAATAAGCTGTCTCCTTCGCCCCTTCGTGGTGCCGGGGGACGTCTCCGGCCTTGACACACGTGCGAGGAGCAGCCTGCATGTCGTCCCAGGTCACCGGGCGGCCGACCGGTCCCGGCGGCACGGTGAAGGATCAAGAGATCGCCGCCGAGCAGCGCTATGTCGACATCGCCTACGCGCGCCTGGAGCAGATGCGCGCGGACGCCCAGGCCATGATCCGCGAGGGCTACCGGCAGTCGCTCGCCGGTACCAAGGGCTCGCTGGTGGACCGGGACGCGATGGTCCACCAGGCCGCGCTGCGCGCCCAGGCCCTCGACATCGCCGACGACGGCCTGGTGTTCGGCCGGCTCGACCTCGCCCCCGGCGGGCAGGAGACCGGTGAGCAGGCCGGTGAGCAGGAGACCGGTGAGCTGGAGTCCGGTGAGCAGGCCGGTGAGGTCCGCTACATCGGCCGCGTCGGCGTGCGGACCGGCGAGCACGACTCGCTCGTGATCGACTGGCGGGCGCCCGCCGCCGAGGACTTCTACCGCGCCACCCCCGAGGACCCGCGCGGCGTCGTCCGCCGCCGCGTGCTGCACTCGCGCGGGCACACGGTCGTCGACCTGGAGGACGACCTCCTCTCCCCGGACGCGGCCGACGGCATGACGATCGTCGGCGACGGCGCGTTCATCGCCTCGCTCGCCCGCGCCCGCGAGGGCGCCATGCGCGACATCGTCGCGACGATCCAGCGGGAGCAGGACGAGGTCATCCGCGCCCCCGCCGACGGGACCGTCCTCGTGCGCGGCGCCCCCGGCACCGGCAAGACGGCCGTCGCGCTGCACCGCGTCGCCTACCTGCTGTTCCGGCACCGCCGCCGGTTCGGCTCGCGCGGCGTCCTCGTCATCGGGCCGAACCGGCGGTTCACCGCCTACATCGAGCGGGTGCTGCCGTCGCTCGGCGAGGGCTCGGCGACGCTGCGCTCGCTCGGCGACCTGGTCGACGGCGCCACCGCGACCGTCCACGACGCCCCCCGGCTCGCCCGCGTCAAGGGCGCGGACGAGATGGTGCACGTGCTCCGCCGCGCCGTGGCCGACCACGCGCCCGGCGCCCCCGGCGAGCTGCGCGTCGTGTTCAAGGGCGTCGTCGTCACGCTCGACCGGAACCGCCTCGACCGGATCAGGAACGACCTGCACCGGCGCAGCCGCGGCAGCGTCAACGCCGCGCGCGGCCGGGCCGCCGAGATGCTCCTGGACGCGCTCTGGCGCCGCTTCAACGACGTCGGCGGCATGGAGGCCGTCGAGGCCGAGGAGAGCGCCGAGACGGGCCTGTGGAACGCGATCCTGGCCGCCGACGGGCTCGCCTCCCTCGACGAGGAGCCCGCCGCCCGGGGGCGGCAGAACGGCGACCCGAAGCGCGCCCAGTTCGACGCCCGCGTCCGCGAGCAGCGGTCGTTCACCGACTTCCTCGTCGCCTGGTGGCCGATCCGCCGGCCGCTGGACGTGCTGCGCTCGCTCGGCGACCCGGCCCGGCTGCGCGCCGCCGCCGGCCGCGACGCCGACCGCGCCGACATCGAGCCGCTCGCCGCGTCCTGGGCCGGGGACGCCCCGCTCAGCTACCAGGACGTCGCGCTGCTGGACGAGCTCGACGCGCTGCTCGGCCCGCCGCCCCGCCCGTCCCGCCGCCGCAGGGCCCCGTCGGAGGACGACCCGTTCGTGGTGGACGGCGTCAACATCCTCACCGGCGAGGAGGTCGTGGACGACACCTGGGAACCGGAGATGCAGGAGCTCACGACGTCCATGGAGCGCCTCGAACGCGCCCGGCGCGTGGACGACGGCGTGGTGGAGGAGCGCCCCGAATACGCGCACATCGTCGTGGACGAGGCGCAGGACCTCTCCCCCATGCAGTGGCGCATGCTCGGCCGCCGCGGCCGCCAGGCCAGCTGGACGATCGTCGAGGACCCGGCGCAGAGCGCCTGGGAGGACCTCGACGCCGCCCGGGAGGCGATGGAGTCCGCGCTCGGCGGCGAGAAGCCGTCCCGGGGGCGCCGCCGCCCGCGCAAGCCCGCGCCCCGCACCCGGCACGAGTACGAACTCACGACGAACTACCGCAACTCCACCGAGATCGCCGCGGTGTCGGCCCGGGTGCTGGCCCGCGCCCTGCCCGAGGCCCGCCCGGCCCGCGCCGTCCGGACGTCCGGGATCGAGCCGGTCGTCCGCGTCGTCCCCGAGCCCGACCTCCCCACCGCCGCCCGCGAGGCGGCCGAGCGGCTCCTCGACCAGGTCGAGGGCACCATCGGCGTCATCGTCCCGATGGCGTCCGACGAACCCGGCACCGCGCGCCCACCGGCATCACCGCCCTCCCCCACCACTCAGACCACCCTTTTCGACGCGCCCGCCGCAACCGGAGAAGCCAGCGAGTCCAGCACGCCGGCCCCCACCGCAACCGGCACGCCGGGCAGGTCGGGCAGGTCGGGCGGGGGCGTGGCGTGGACGGAGGCCGACCGGGAGCGGCTCGGGGCGGGGCTGCCCGAGCGCGTCCAGGTCCTGGACGTCCTGGACGCCAAGGGGCTGGAGTTCGACGCCGCCGTCATCGTGGCGCCGGAGACCGTCGCCGCGCAGTCGCCGCGCGGGCTGCGCGTCCTCTACGTGGCGGTGTCGCGGGCGACGCAGCAGTTGACCGTGCTCACCGCCGACCCCGCATGGCGCGACACGCTGCTGACCGGCTGACCCTTCCCCGGGGACGCCCGAGTCGCGGCAAAGAGGGTGATCGCTGCCCGTTCGCGGGGGTTAGTCTGACGATGCCCCCTTTCGCACGGGTGAACGGAGATCGATGAGCGGCCGGAATCCCGCACCCAGGCGCAGTTACGGCGGCCGGTCGGCGCAGGAGCGCCGCGCCGAGCGGCGGGAGCGGCTGCTGGCCGCCGGGCTCGAACTGTTCGGGACGCGCGGCTACGCGGCGACGTCCATCGAGCGGCTGTGCGCGACGGCGAGCGTGTCGACCCGCAACTTCTACGAGGAGTTCACCGGGCGCGAGGAACTCCTCACCGCCCTGCACACCAGCATCAACGAGCGCGCCGCGGAGGCGCTCGCCACCGCCTACGCCGGAGCCGCCGGCGACCGGCTCGGGACCCGCGTCGAGCGGGCCGTCCGCGCGTTCGTCACCGTCACCGCGAGCGACCCCCGCTGGGCCCGCATCGCGTTCGTCGAGGTCATCGGCGTCAGTGCGGGCCTGGAGCAGCACCGTTTCCGGTGGCGCGGCCAGTGGGAGGACGCGCTCACCACGATGGCCCGGGAGGCGGTCGAGCGCGGCGAGGCCATCGACCGCGACTACCGCCTCACCATGATCGCGATCATCGGCGCGGTCAACAACCTCGTCCACCACTGGTCCGCCCGCGACCAGGACATCCCGCTCGACGACATCATCGGCGAGCTCACCCACCTCATCCTCGCGGCCGTCACCGCCCCGTAGCCGACGGCTCAGATGATGGGCGGGCGGCCCGTCCTCGTCATGCGCCAAGCGGTGCGGTAGGAGATGGGCCGGCGCGGCCCGGCGGGCTTGCGCCAGCCCTCCGCGAAGCCCTTGAACCACGGTTTGAGCGCGCTCGGCTTGCGCTCGCGGAGTACGGTCATGCCGACCCACACGCCGAGGTAGGTGAGCGCCAGCGGCCACGGGAGGTTGCGGCGCGCCAGCCACACCCGGTTGCGGGCGTTGTAGCGGTAGAACATGCCGTGCCGCGTCGGCAGGACGGCCGGGTGGAACATGACCGCCGACGCGTCGTAGACGATGCGGTACCCGGCGTTGAGGATCTGCCACGCGAGGTCGGTCTCCTCGTGGGCGTAGAAGAAGTCCTCGGGGAGGCCGCCGCCGGCGTCGAACGCGGCGCGGCGGATCGCGCAGGCGCCGCCGAGGAACGTCGTGACGGCGGACGAGCGCTCCGGGTCGCCGGCCCGCAGCCGCGGCACGTGCCTCCGCTCGCCGCGCCCGCCCTCCGGGTCGCGGACCCGGAACGAGACGACGCCGAGGTCGGGCTCGGCGGAGAACCGGTCGCGCAGGTGGGCGCCGAGGCGGGTGGAGCGGTACCAGCCATCGTCGTCCAGGAACAGGACCACGTCGCCGCAGGTCATCTCCACGCCCCGGTTCCGCCCGCCCGGGATGCCGAGGTTGGCCGGGAGGCTGAGGGTCTTGACGCGCTCGTCGTCGAACGGCGCGGCGCCGGCGCGGTCGCCGACGGGGTCGACGCCGTTGCCGACGAGCACGACCTCGACGTCCACATGTTCCTGATCCAGGGCGCTGCTGACGGCGCGGGCCAGTTCCTCCGGCCGGTTCCCCATGGTCAGGACGACGACGGACAGTTTCACTTCAGTCTCCGGGAGGCCAGGATGCTGACCAGGTGAAGCAGGGTCTGCAGGACGGCGACGGCGGCCACCGCGACCATGAGGACGCGGACCGCGGCGGGGGTCTCGTTGCCGAGGACGGCGTCGAGCACGGCCGCCGCGAGGATCAGCAGCGACAGCTCGACGGCGCCGATGATCCGGTGGAAGCGCAGCATGGACGCGGCCTGCCGGGCGAGCGCGATGCCGGTGGAGCGGGGCCGCAGCGCCCGGTCGCCGCCGGACGGGTCGGCGGTCAGCCCCGACTTGGCGCGGGCGACGACGACGTTGTCGGTCTCGGCCTTGATGAGCGCGGCGCCGAGCGCGGCGACGAGGCCGAGTTCCGCCCAGCCGCCGTTGTCCCACCCGCCCTGCGCCATGAAGCCGAGCCCGATGAGCAGCGACACCTCGGACAGGTAGTGGCCGATCCGGTCGAGGAACACCCCGGCCACCGACGTCCGCCTCAGGTAGCGGGCGACCTCGCCGTCCACGCAGTCGAGCAGCAGGTAGACCTGGATGAGGACCGCGCCGCCGATCGCCGTCCACAGCGGGTCGGCGGGCAGCGACACGACCAGTCCGGCGAGGACGCCGCTCGCCATCATCAGGTACGTCAGCTGGTTCGGGCTGAAGCCGAGCCGCAGCGCGATCCACCCGAAGTACGGGGACAGGTCGCGCATGTACAGGCGTCCCGCCCAGTGCTCCTCGTTGCGCCGGTCCTTCAGGCCGGGCGGCTGCCCGTACCGGCGGATGTCGGCGACCTTCGCGCTCTTGCGGTCCGGCCGGTGATCGTCGTCGCCCGACGGATCCGCGGAGTATCCGGGGAGCTCAGTCTCCATGGGCCTGGACATACTCTTCCACCGCCTTGCGGGTCTCGCCCTTGTCGAGATTGAGGTATTCCAAGATGGTGTAGCGGCCGGGGCGCGTCTGCGGGGCGTGCAGCACGGCCTCGGTGAACTGCTCGACGGACAGGCCGATGTCGCCGGGGAGGCGGGGCAGCCCGTGCCGGCCGAGGCAGTCGAGGATGTCGCGCAGCCGCTCGGCCGCACCGTCGGCCGACGCCGCGCCGGTCGACGCCGCCCCGGCCTCGTCCGCGCGGAGCCGGGTGGCGCGCAGGTGGTAGCAGAACGCCGCGCCGATCCCGGCCAGCTCGCCGTGGTTGGCGGTGTCCGGGTAGAGCTGGTCGATGGCGTGCATGATCTCGTGGTCGCCGCCGCTGGCGGGCCGGGAGTCGCCCGCGAACGCCATCGACATCCCCGACAGGACCAGGGTCTCGGCGAGGACGGTGAGGAACCGGTCCGACTCGATCGAGCCGGGCTGGTGCAGCAGCGCCTCGGCCGCGGTGCGGGCCACGGTGAGCGCCATCCGGTCGACCCGCTCCCCGCACTGCTCGGCGGCCAGCAGCCAGTCGTCCACCGCCGACAGGTTGCTCAGCACGTCGCCGATCCCGGCGCGGATCAGCCGGGGCGGCGCGGCGTGCACGTAGTCCAGGTCGATGATCATCGCGAGCGGCATCACCACGCCGAACGAGCCCTTGCCGCTGTCGTGCATGAGCGAGGCGACCGGCGAGCAGATCCCGTCGTGGGACAGGTTCGTCGCGACCGACACCATCGGGATGCCCGACAGCGTCGCCGCGTACTTGGTCGCGTCGATCGTCCGGCCGCCGCCGATCCCGACGACGGCCTCGTAGGACCCGGCGCGCAGCTTGGCCGCCAGCTCGACGGCCACGTCCACGGTGCCGCCCTCGACCCGGAACATGTCGCAGGCCGACAGGGACGGCCGGACGTGCTCGGCGATCTGGTCGCCCTGGCCGGGGCCGACCGCGATCGCCACCCGTCCCTCGGTGACGATGCGCCGGTCGGCGAGCAGGTCGCCGAGGGCGGCGACGGCACCGCGCCGCACGTCGATGGACAGCGGCGCGTTCAGCATCCGCGTCAGCAGGGGCATGAGCCTCCTCGCTCGGTGAGGCGCCTGGAACCGGCGGCCGTCGGGTCAGTAGCCCTTGGCGATGCGCCGGGCCTTCTCCAGGTCCTCGTGGTTGTCCACCTCGACCCAGGCGACCTCGCCGATCGGCGCGGCGCCGATGCGGCCGCCGCGGTTCACGTGCTCCTGGTAGCCGTCCTCGTAGTAGAGGTCGGGGTCGCGCTCCCAGGTGGTCTTCAGCGCGTCGGCCAGCGGCTCGGCGGCGGCGGGCTCGATCAGGGTGGCGCCGATGTACTCGCCGCCCGCGGTGGACGGGTCCATCAGCTTGGTGATGGTCTTCAGGTGCCCCTCGCCGTCGAGGATGACCTTCATCTCCTCGTCGGCGAGAGTTTTCACATCGTCCACTGCGAGGAGGATGTCCGGCCCACGGTCGGCCAATAGTGTCTTCTCGACGCTCACCGGATGGACCGTGTCGCCGTTCACCATGAGGACGCCCTTGGAGAAGTACTCCCGAGCCAGCCACATGGAGTAGGCGTTGTTCCACTCCTCGGCCTTGTCGTTGTGGACCAGCGTGAGGTTCACGCCGTACCGCTCTTCGAGCGCGGCCTTGCGCTCCTCGACCGCGCCGGCGCGGTAGCCGACGACGATGACGACGTCGGTCAGCCCGACCTCGGCGAGGTTGCGGAGGGCGATGTCCAGGATGGTGGTCTCGCCGTCCACCGGGACGAGGGCCTTCGGGAGGGTGTCGGTGTAGGGCCGCAGCCTCCGGCCCGCACCCGCCGCCAGCACCATGCCGATCATGCTTCCTCTTCCTCCCGGTCGAACTGTCCGTGTTGTCCGTACGCAACGCGGCGGTGCCCTCGCCGCCGGGCCTGAACGCCAACGTAGACGGCCGGTGCGGCGTGCGCGAACGAGCCGGGCCCCGGCGCGGCACGGCGCCCTGGGGCGCCGCGGCGGCATCGCGGTGGAGCGGTGCCGGCACCGCCTGCACGGACTCCGGTACGGCGAAGCAACCATACTCGATCCGGCGTTCCCGGGCGGCGCAAGCCGCTACGCCCGCCCGCGCCCGGGGCGTTCCGGTACGTTGGCCGTGACGGTCGAGCACGGCGGCCGAGCACGGCGGTCGAGCACCGCGGTCGAGCACGGCGGCCGAGCATGGCACGGGTGCGCCGCGGAGGCCGGCCGGGAAGAGCGGGAGACATGGCGACGCGGACGGTTGCGGTGGTGCTCGCCGGCGGGGTCGGCGCGCGCATGGGCGCGGAACGCCCCAAGCAGCTCATGGAGGTCGGCGGGCGGCCCATCCTGGCGCACGCCATCGGCGCGTTCGACGCGCACCCCGGCGTCGGCGAGGTCGTCGTCGTGATGGCGGCCGGGCACCTGCGCGACGCCGCCGCGATCGCCGCGCCGTTCCGCAAGACGGCCGCCGTGATCGAGGGCGGCGACACGCGCACCGCGTCGACGGTCGCGGCGCTGCGGGTCCTGGACGGGCACCCCGACGACGTCCGCGTCCTGTTCCACGACGCGGCCCGCCCGTTCGTGGACGCCCCCGTCATCGACCGCGTGCTGACCGCGCTGGACGGCTGCGAGGCCGTCGCGGTGGGCGTGCCGTCGTCCGACACGATCGTGGTGGTGGAGGACGGCGTGGTCGCCTCCATGCCGCCGCGCGAGACGCTGAACCGGTTCCAGACCCCGCAGGGGTTCCGGCTCGGCACCATCCGCAGGGCCTACGAGCTGGCGCTCGCCGACCCGGGCCTGCGCGCCACCGACGACTGCGGGATCGTGCACCGCTACCTGCCGGACGTCCCCATCCGCGTCGTCGCCGGCAGCGAGCGCAACCTCAAGGTCACCCAGCCGCTCGACGCCGTCATCGCCGAACATCTCGCCACCGGGGTGAACCCTTGATCTTCGACAACGCCCCCACGGTCATCGGGCACCGCGGCTACGGGTCGGGCGGCCCCGTGCCGCCGGGCGCCGCCGCCCCCGTCGCCGAGAACACGCTGCCGTCGCTGCTCGCCGCCGTCGCCGGGGGCCTGTCCTGGGTCGAGATCGACGTGACGCGCACCGCCGACGACCACCTCGTCCTGCGGCACGACCCGACGACGGTCGACGGCGACCACCTGGTCGACCTGCCCGCGACCGCGAGCGGGCTGCCCCTGCTGACCGAGATCTTCGACGCGCTGCCGCCGGACGTCTCGGTCGACGTCGACGTGAAGACCGTCCTCGAGGACGCGCTGGACGACCCGTCCCGCCGCACCGGCGCGCTGCTCGCCCCGGTGCTGCGGCGCGAGGCGAAGCGGCGCCCGCTGCTCGTCACGTCCTTCGACCCGTCGCTGCTGGTGTTCCTGCGGGACGAGTTGCCGGGCGTCCCGCTGGGGCTGCTGACGTGGCTCCGGTTCCCGCTGTGGCACGCCGTCCCGGCCGCCGCCGGGCTCGGCCTGGACGCCGTCGCCGTGCACACCGGGTCGTGCGGCATCGAGCACCCCGACACCCGGCTGCGCCCGCTGGAGCACTGCGTGGACGTCGCGCACAAGGCGGGCCTGGAGACGATCGCGTGGTGCCCGTCGGCGGAGGCCGCGCCGACCTACGCGGAGGCCGGGTTCGACGCGCTGGTGGTCAACGACGTCCCCGGCGTCCTCGCGGCCGTCTGACCAGGGCCGACTACGCCTCGACCATGTCTTCGCCGGGCCCCGTCTTCCGCGGTGCCGCCGGCGCAGGCGACGCGGCGGGAACAGGTGTCGCGGCGCGGGTGCCACGCCAGCGCCGCGGCGACAATGAGGCCACGACGAGCGCCAGGCCGATAATCATGAAGGTCCCGTTGGCGGCCATGTTCGAGTACCCGCCGAAGAAGTCGTCCGGCACGAGACCCCGCGTGGTGTGCTGAAGCATCCACATCGTCTTCAGTACCCACAGCAACCCGACCGTGGTCATGAGCACGCCGGGGATGAGCGAGGCGAGCGCGGAGAGCCGCGCGTTCACCACCAGGCCGATCACGGCGGCACCCAGCAGCAGGACTCCGAACGCCGTCCAGTCGGGAGACGCCGGGGTGCCGTCGAGGCTCGCGCCGAGACCGTCGGCCACCGTCCTGCGCAGCCTGTCGACGCTGTAGGACAGGCAACCGGCGATCACTAAGGTGGCGGCCAGGCCGGCGAGGACGCCGATTCCGTGCCGAACGGCGGGGGTCATGACCGGCTCCTGTCATCTGGGGCGTCGGGGGACCGCTCAACCTACAGACGCCGCATACCAGGATGATCACATCCCGGACTCGATCACTTCGGGCGGTTGCCGCCGTACATGCGCGTCCACTCGCCGGGCTCGTCGTCGTCCGAGCCGCCCTCGATGGACGGCTCCCGCTTCTTCTCCTGGGCCGGCGGCGTGGGCGACGCGGGCGGGAGCGGGGGCGGGTTGGACGAGGCGGGCGGCGCGCCGAACTGGGGCTGCTGCTGGGGCTGGGGCGCGCCCTGCCAGGACGGGCTCTGCGCCGGCGGCGGCTGCGGCGCGCCCATGGGAGCGGCGCCCATCGGGGCCGGGGCGCCGGGCATGGGCGGCGGGCCCATCGGCGCGGGCGGCGGCCCGAAGCGCGGCGCGACATCGGTGCGGGCACGTGCCTTCCACCGCGACGGCGGCAGCGACGCCACGAGGAGCATCACGCCGAGCATGAAGAAGACCCCGATGGACGCCAGCGTCGTGTAGCCGAGGGACATGTCGCGCGGCAGCACGTCCCTCCCGGGGTGCCGGATCGCCCAGGTGGGGGACACGAACCAGACGACGCCAACAAGCGTGAAGGCGGCGCCCGGAATCAGGGAGGCGACCGGCGACAGCCGGCTGCCCACCAGCAGACCGAGCAGGATCGCCGCCAGCAGGACCAGCCCGGCGCCGATCCAGAGCTCCTCGCCGTGGTAGTTCCGGAACCGCGAATAGCCGAACGCCATGACCATGCGCAGCCGGTTCGTGCCGTAGAAGAGGCACGCGGCGATGATCGGCGTCAGCACGAGGCCGGCCACCACCCCGAGGCCGTGGCGTGCTCCGTTGGACATGTCCACCCCTCCAGTGCCCGGTCGGCGGGCGAGATTCCGCCAAACCTAACCCTCAGACGTGCGGCAACGCACGCCGGTTCGGTGGTGGATCTACCTTTCTGCCCGCTACTGGACGGATTCGCCGGGTTTCGCCGGGGTGGGCTGGCCGAGCCGCGGCGGGCTGGTCAGGAACCCGACGCCCCAGGTCAGATGCATGGTGGCGAACACCAGCGGCAGCCGCAGCCAGGCCGCGATCGGCAGCCCGCGTCCCTCCACGGCGGCGCCCGCGACCATCGCGGCCGCGTATCCGCCGGGCAGGATCCAGCCCGGCCAGAACCCCAGCAGTCCGGCGACCACGCCCGCCGTGATGGCGACCACGGCGATCGGCGGGGCGAGGTAGCGCAGGTTCAGCGTCCCCTGGTGCTCGCGGCCGACGACGCGCCGCCAGCGTCCGGTGTGGAAGTACTGCTTGGCGAGGGCCCGCAGGTTGGGGCGCGGCCGGTAGGTGACCCGCATGCGCGGGGTGAAGAAGATCCGGCCGCCGGTCTCCCGGATGCGGTGGTTCATCTCCCAGTCCTGGGCGCGGACGAACGTCTCGTCGTAGCCGCCGACCCGCTCCAGCGCGCTGCGCCGGAACGTCCCGAGGTAGACGGTCTCGACCTCGCCCGCCTCGCCGCCGGTGTGGAACCGGGCGTTGCCGACGCCGAGCTTGGACGTCATCGCCCGCGCCACCGCCTTCTCGAACGGGGTGACGCCCTCGGCCGCCATGATCCCGCCGACGTTGTCGGCGCCGGTCTCCTCCATCGTCTCGACCGCCGCGCGGACGTAGTCGGCGGGCAGCAGCGAGTGCCCGTCCACCCGGACGATGATCGAGTACTGCGACGCCTTGATCGCGATGTTCAGGCCCTGCGGGGTGCGCCCGGTCGGGTTGGCGACGACCAGGACGCGCGGGTCCTCGGCGGCCAGCTTCCGGGCGATCTCCTCGGTACGGTCGCGGGACGGCCCGATCGCGAGCACGAGCTCCAGCTCGCCGGGGTACTCCTGGGACAGGATGCCGCGCACGGCCTCGGCGAGGTGGCGCTGCTCGTTCAGGACGGGCATCACCACCGACACCGCCGGCCAGGTGCGCTCACCGGAGTCGGGACGGGTCTTCACGGCGTACTGGGTTTCCTGGTTCGTGGCGCGGTGGGCACGGGGAGACGAATTCATGTGGGCTCGCGGACGCGCGCCGGCCGGCGGGACCGGAGGCGGACGCCCCTTCCTCTCTTGCTCGCTTGCCTGACGCAGCCCACGCCACCCAGGTTCGCGTGCGGGCCGCCGGGGTGTGGTCAAGACGGCGCCACGTTACTGCAAGGACACGAGGTCCAGGTAGCGAACGGACGGGCCCTCCCCACTTTAGAGTGGTGGGACGCACGGCGGAACGTGATCTTCGGGAGGCGGCGGCCGGCATGGCAGACGGGCACGACTCGGGTCGCGGCGACCGCCGCGGTGAGGGCCGTCCGGCGGAGCCGGACCCGCTGGAGCGCTACTTCCGGCCGCGGCCGGGCGCGCGGCCCGCCCCGGACGAGGACGGCGGCGCCGGCATCGAGGGCGTGACGATCGACGGGATGCCCGCGCCGCGGGTGACGGTGGACGGCCCGCGCGGCCCGCGCCGTCCCGGCCGGGGGCTGAGCCCGCGCGCCGCGATGAGCGCCCGCCGGCAGAAGCGCTTCCTCACCCTGACCGGGACGATGTCGGCGGTCGTGCTGCTGACCTCGGGCGGCGCGTGGGCGTTCCAGAACTACGTCACCGGCATGATCGACAAGGTGTCGGTGAACGGGCTCGGCAAGGGCGGGAACGACCCGAAGGGCGCGATGACGATCCTCGTCGCGGGCGTCGACCGGCGCGAGGGGCTGACGAAGGCGCAGCAGAAGGCCGCCAAGCTCGGGCACGACGCCGGGGAGCGCTCGGACACGATGCTGCTGCTGCACGTGTCCCGCGACCACGACCGGGTGTCGGTGGTGAGCCTGCCGCGCGACTCCTACGTCACGATCCCCTCGCACAAGTCGAACGGGTCGGAGGGCGCGAAGGGGACGCGCGTCCCGTCCCGTCCGGGCAAGCTGACCTGGGCGTACCAGTTCGGCGGGCCCGACCTCACGGTCAGCACGATCAAGCAGGCGACGGGCGTGTCCATCGACCACTACGTCGAGGTGAACTTCTACGGGTTCGTGCACATGGTGGACGCGCTCGGCGGCGTCGACGTCTGCACCGAGCAGGCCGTCGACGACCCGAAGAGCGGCCTGAAGCTGCCCGCCGGCACGTCGCACGTGGACGGCCTGAAGGCCCTCGCCTTCGCCCGCGCCCGGTACACGCTGACCGGCGGCAGCGACCTCGGCCGCATCGACCGGCAGCAGCAGTTCATGGCGGCGATGATGAAGCAGGCGCTGTCGACGAAGACGCTCAGCGACCCGGTGAAGTCGACGAGGTTCCTGAACGCGGCGCTGAAGTCGCTGCGGGTCGACGAGAAGCTCGCCGACAACCTGCCGAAGCTCGCCGACCAGATGAAGGACCTGTCGACCGACGACGTCACGTTCGCGAACGTGCCGCTGTCCAATCCGGACTACAACGCCGTCCTGTGGAACGCGCCGACCCAGCAGTCGACCGTCCAGTGGGACCGGGGCGAGGCGCAGGACCTGTTCACCCGGATCAGGCGCGACCAGCCGCTCGACCAGCAGACCGCGAAGCCGAGCGCCACGCCGACGCAGAAGCCCGAGGACGCGCTGACCGTTCCGCCGGACGACATCTCCGTCCGCGTCCTGAACGCGATCGGCACCCGGGGCCTCGCCACCAAGGCGGGCGGCCAGCTGCGGGAGCTCGGCTTCAAGGTGACGGTCGCGCCGGGCGTGGCGCGGCGCGGCCTGCGGACCACCCAGATCCAGTACGGCCCCGACCGGGCGGACTCGGCCAAGACGCTGGCCGCCGCGATCCCGGGGGCGAAGCTGAAGAAGGTGTCGTCGCTGGGCTCGCGCATACAGGTGATGGTGGGCGCGAACTGGGACGGCGTGGAGAAGGTGAAGGTGACCCCGAGCGCGTCGCCGTCCGCCACTCCCGGGATCGAGACCGGGACGGCCACGTC
Organism: Spirillospora sp. NPDC047418; assembly: GCF_040643275.1. Classification (NCBI taxonomy): domain Bacteria; kingdom Bacillati; phylum Actinomycetota; class Actinomycetes; order Streptosporangiales; family Thermomonosporaceae; genus Spirillospora; species Spirillospora sp. NPDC047418. The sequence continues at coordinate 6,286 of NZ_JBEYTW010000120.1, read as the reverse complement.
GAAGCTCTGCGCCTGACCCCCGTCTTCTAGAGTGGCGTTCTAGGACATGGGGAGGAGCCGAATGAGCGAGGACGCGCCCGCCGAGGCGTTCTACGAGCCGCTGGGCGACGGCCGGTTCGCCAGCACCGTCGCGACGGCCGGCCCCTGGTCGCCGGGCTTCCAGCACGGGGGTCCGGTGTCGGGCCTGATCGGACGGGCCTTCGAGCAGCACGACCCCGTCCCCGGCACCCGGGTGGCGCGCGTGACGGTCGAGATCCTGAGCCCGGTGCCCGTGGCCGAACTGCGGGTGGACGTCCGGGTCGTCCGGCCGGGTAAGCGGGTCGCGCACCTGGAGGGCGAGATCACCCACGAGGGGCGGACGGTGGTCCGCGCCACCGCCTGGCGCATCCTGACGGCGCCGTCGCACCTGGACCCGGTCGTGCATGCCGCGCCCCCACCGCCGCTCCCCGACTCGACACCGAAGTTCGACGAGTGGCGCGACCTCCACACGGACGGCTACCTGTCCGCGATGGAGTGGCGGCTGATCGACGGCGGCTTCTTCCGTCCAGGCCCCGGCACGACGTGGGCCCGCGCGCGCATCCCCTTGGTCGCCGGCGAGAGCGACACGCCGCTCGTCCGGGCCTTGACCCTGGCCGACAGCGCGTCCGGCGTCGGCAGCCAGCTCGACCTGTCCAAGTGGCTGATCATCAACACCGACCTCACGGTCGCCCTGCACCGCGACCCGGTCGGCGAGTGGCTGTGCATGGCCGCGTCCCTGGACGCGAGCCCGGGCGGCAGCGCCCTCTGCCAGGCGACCCTCGCGGACCGCTCCGGCGAGTTCGGCCGCGCCCTGCAGACCATGCTGGTGGACGAGCGCTCATAACCGACTCCCGTGCGTTCTTGATCGATTACAGTGGGTAGCACGATGGTGACAGAACGAAGTCACTCATCAGGAGTCCACAGGATGTCGACCAGGATCCTCGGCCTGCTCACCACGACCGCCGCCGCGTCACTGGCGCTCACCGGCGGCATCGCCGCCGCGACCGCCTACGCCGCCGCACCACCGCCTGAGCCGGCGGTCTCCGATCCGGTACCGGACGCGGCGCCTCCGGCCGATCCGCCGGCGGACGCCGCGGAACCCGCGGCATCGCCGTCCCCGTCCGCCAAGGACGACAAGGACGGCAAGGAGCTGACGGAATGCGCGGACGCCGACTGCGAGGTCAAGGTCCGCGACGGCCAGACGATCAAGCTGGACGAGAAGTACGGCCTCGACCCGGTGCACATCAAGATCGAGGGCAGCCGGGTGACCTTCAGCATCCGCGGCCAGCGCACCAACATGGTCAGCACGCTCGACGCGGGGCAGTCCGCCAACGCCAGCGCTACCTACAACGGCATCACGTTCCGTCCGCGGATGGCCAAGGACGGCACGATGACCCTGCAGGTCTCCCACGACTGACCGCACCGGCGGGGGCGGGCCGCCGGCCCGTCCCCGCTAGAGCGGATCCGGCAGGTAGAGCTTGTTCTTCTTCCGGAGGTAGGCGGCGAACAGCGCGCCCCAGATCCTGACCCCCCGGAACGAGTACACCGTCTTGCCGGTCAGGTCGACCACCGCCGGCTGGACGAGGGCGGCGAACCCGCCGGCCCCCTGCCGAAACCGCCTGCCCGCCATTTCCTTGGCGGCCTCGTCCGCATGCTCGGTGACGAGCGCCGCGATCACCAAGACCCCCGACTGCGCCCCCCGCATGGCCCCCTTGCGCCTCTTCGCGAGCGAACTGGCCTCACGCGTGAACCGCTCCAGCGCTTCGACATCAACGCTCCCGCTCTCCGCGACGACGGTGAACAGATGCACCTTGGAAAACGCCCGCCAGTTCGACCGATACCCGACAAGCGCCGAGACCCCGCCGACCTGCTCGGCAGTCACCTCACACCCATCAGCAACCATCCGCTCCCGCACGACATCAACGTAGTCGCCCACGCCGTCTCCATTCCACGGAAGATAATCCGCCTGAAATGCACCCGAACCGATGCCCCCCTGAAGATCAGAAAGAGCAGGCTGATATTCGATGGCGGAGCAGCCCTCGGTCAACAGGTATAGAGAACGTGGTTCACTGCTCACTGACCGTTGGAACATCCATGCCAGAGGCCATGCCCATCCACCGAGAAACGACCGCACTCGCCGGAACGTGACGTAAATCATAGAAATGTGCAACAGCAACGAGACCTTCGTGCGCCGACTACGGCCACCGTTCAGTGGTGGGAATGCCGGGATCGCTGCGGCAGATGGGTGGGCGCCATTCCTTACGGGCGCGGGGCTTCTGCCGGGCTGGTGGCCGTGTCTGGTTCCGTGGGGTGTGCCGGGCCCGGCGTGCTGGGTGAGGGGCGGAGGATGCCCGCTGTGGCGGCGGCGATGGCGCACAGCGTCACCGGCAGAAAGAATGTGAGGCTCAGCGGCATGACGTTGGTCAATGGGCCGATGACGGCCGGGCCGGCGAGCATGCCGAGGTAGCCGAGGCCGGCGACGCGGGAGACGTTGGTGCCGACGGCGTCCTGGTCGTGGTGGCCCGCGGCGCTGAACAGCTGCGGGACGCAGCCGGAGAGCCCGGCGCCGAACAGGGCCCAGCCGACCAGCGCCGCCGGGATCCAGGGGGACAGCGCCGCGACCGTCCCGCCGAGCGCGGCCGTCGCGGCGCCGTAGCGGAGGACGGCCACCGGGCCGAACCGCGCCGCGACCCGGTCGGCCAGCAGGCGGCCGATGGTCATGGCGGTGGCGAAGGCCCCGTAGGCGAGGGCGGCGGTGGCGGCGGACGCGTCCAGGCCGTCCCGCAGGTGCAGGGCGCTCCAGTCGTTGGCGACGCCCTCGGACAGCATGACCATCAGGGCGAGGACGGCCATCATCCAGATGCGGCGGGGCGTCCTGGTCCGTCCTCGTCCGGCGGCGGGGGCGGCGGTGACATCGCGGGGGCGGCGCAGCAGGGCGGGGGCCGTCAGCGCGGCCGCGGCGACACCGGCCGCCGCGACCACGCCGAGCGTCACCGCCGGGCTCCAGCCCCAGCCGAGCGTCCGGGCGCCCACCAGTGCGGCCACGACGCCGCCGAGGGAGAAGGTCGCGTGGAAGGCGGACATGACGGGCCGCCGGTAGCCGCGTTCCACCTGGACGGCGTGCGCATTCATGGAGACGTCCAGGGCACCGTTGCCGACGCCGAACACCAGGAGCGCCGCGCCGAGCGTCCAGGCGTCGGCGGCCAGGCCCGGCAGGATCAGGGTGGCGCTGCACACGGCGGCGCTGAGCGGCACGACGACGCGGGCGCCGACGCGGTCGGTGAGGCGCCCGGCGATCTGCATCCCGCCGAGGGCCCCGGTGCCGAGCAGCAGCAGGAGCCAGCCGAGGAGGGCGTGGCCGATCCCCGTCCGGTCCTCGACGACCGGGATGTGGACGATCCACATGCCCAGCAGGAAGCCGTTCAGCCCGAAGTAGGCGAAGGTGGCGATCCGGCCCGCTCGCAACGACTCAGACAAGGCGGACGTCCACGCCGGCGTCGCGGAGGCGGGACACGGCGGCCGCCGGCGCGGAGCGGTCGGTGACGACCACGTCCAGCCCGGTGACGGGACAGACGAGCCCGAGGCCGGTACGCCCGAACTTGCTCCCGTCGCACACGGCGACGACGCGCCGGGCCGAGGCGATCGCGGCCCGCTTGGCCGGGACCTCGTCGAGTTCGTGGGCGGTGAGCCCGTGCTCGGCCGACAGCCCGCACACCCCGAGGACGGCGGTGTCGACGCGCAGCGACGCCAGCGACGCCTCGGTCAGCGGCCCGGTGAACGCCAGCGCGCCCGGCTTCGTCCGCCCGCCGGGGACCAGCAACTGCACCTGCGGGGCGCCGCTGAGCGCGTTCGCCGCGTGCAGGTCGAGCGGGACGACAGTGAGCCGCCGCCCGGCGATCGCGCGGGCGACGGTGAGCGTGGTCGTGCCGCCGTCCAGGACGACCGCCTCGCCGTCGGTGAGCAGGCCGTCCACCGCGGCGGCGATCCGCTCCTTGGCATCGGCGGCCTCCTGCTCGCGGACGGCGAAGGGCATCGCCTCGCCCCGCAGCAGCAGGCTGACGGCCCCGCCCCGCACCCGCCGCAGCACACCGCGCTCCGCGAGCTGATCGAGATCGCGCCGGATCGTCATCTCCGACGCCCCGGTCTCCACGGCCAACTCGACCACGGTCACATGCTCAGTGGTCCGCAACCGCTCAATGAGCGCCGCCACCCGTCCCGAACTCTCCACGCGTTAGATCGAACAGGACGAATGTGCGAAAGTCAACGCGAATCAACCGGTACGGCGGCTGGCGCGCGAGTTCGCCCGGCAAACTCAGGAGCCGTCACACGGCGATGTTCCACGCGGCCCACACGACGTTGCCCGCGGCCAGCATGTACGAACCCCAGCCGGACGCGAGGGACTCGGCCAGCATGGGCCCGCGCCCGCCTTCGTCCAGCACAGCGGCGTGGTTCGGCACGGCCGCACCGTCATCGCGCACTTCCACGACCAGACGCGCGGCGCACAACCGCAACCGCACGACCATCATCGCGCTACCGCGCGCCTCGATGCCAGGCAGTGCGTCGCCGACCAACTCCGACAGAACCTGCTGGCAAGCCCACCGGCAGGCATCGCCCACCTCCCACGACCCGAGAAGCGCGCGAGCAAAGCAACACGCGACCGGTACAGCGGACGGCAGGGCCGCCACCCCGAGCACCTCCTCGCGAACCGGCCCAACGGTCACCGGCGGCCGCGTCCCGGGCACAGCGCCGACAGACACCGACATGGATCTTCTCCTTCGACTCCGGGGGCCACGTCACCGCCCGCCAGATGCGCGATACCCAGCGAGACGAATCAGACCGTTCGCCACAAAGCCAACACACTCCGTGACGACGACCGAGCGCACACATGCACCGACTCACGGCGACAGTTCCATCAGCATGACCCAAGAGCCTTGGCTATGGAAGTTCCATTCCGAAAGTCATCCAACTAATCGTCATAGGTCCATTCCGGAGAGTGTCCACGATGAGACGGCCCCCGACCGTCCCAGGTGGGTTAGGACCAAGTTCGAGCGCCTGGCTCGGTACGCCGCCGCTGTACACCTCCTTGAACAGGTGCTGGACGCCTGCCGTGATGCCGGGTTGGGGCGCCGTGTTCTGGATGCGTGCCGTCACTTTCCCCTCCAAGGGTTGCTGGACGGCACTACGACGTCCGGAAGCGAGGAGAGGTAACGCGGGGCCCGCCGTTCTCGTTCACGGTCGAGGACGGTGTCGTCACCGCGATCCGCGGCCTGACCGATCCGGCACGGCCGGCCCGGATCGTCCCGTCATGGGCTGCGTGATCCGGTTACTTGAGGAGCTGGCGGGCCATGACCATGCGCTGGATCTGGTTGGTGCCCTCGTAGATCTGCGTGATCTTGGCGTCGCGCATCATCCGCTCCACCGGGAAATCACGCGTGTACCCGTAGCCGCCCAGCAACTGGACGGCGTCGGTGGTGACGTCCATCGCCACATCCGACGCCAGCGCCTTGCACGCCGACGACACGAACGTCAGGTCCGGGATCTTCTCCCCGCTCATCGCACGCTCGGACTTGATCGCCGCATGGTAGGTCAGCTGCCGGGCGCCCTCCAGGCGCATCGCCATGTCGGCCAGCATGAACTGCACACCCTGGAAATCGGCGATCGCCTTGCCGAACTGCTTGCGCTCCTTCACATAACCCAGCGCGAAATCCAGCGCGCCTTGGGCGATGCCCAGGGCTTGGGCGGCAATGGTGATGCGGGTGTGGTCCAGCGTCGCCAGCGCCGTCTTGAAACCCGTGCCCTCCGCACCGATCAGCCGATCGGCCGGGATCCGGGTGTCCTCGAAGATCACCTGCCGGGTCGGAGACCCCTTGATCCCCAGCTTGCGCTCCTTGGCCCCGAACGACACCCCCGGATCCGACTTCTCCACCACGAACGCCGAAATCCCCCGAGCACCCGCCGACGGATCGGTCACCGCCATCACCGTGTAGAACTCCGACACCCCCGCATTGGTGATCCACATCTTCGCGCCGTTCAGCACCCACGCATCGCCCTCGCGCACCGCGCGGGTCTTCATCCCCGCCGCGTCCGAACCCGCGTCCGCCTCCGACAGCGCATAGGAGAACATCGCCTCACCGCGCGCGACCGGAGCCAGGTACTTCTTCTTCAGCTCCTCCCCGCCCGACAGCAGCACCGGAACCGTGCCCAGCTTGTTCACCGCCGGAATCAGCGACGACGACCCGCACGCCCGCGCGACCTCCTCGATCACGAT
>NZ_JBEYTW010000119.1:0-26068 GCF_040643275.1 Spirillospora sp. NPDC047418 | reverse complement strand
CCGCAGGCCCGCATGAGCGGGTCTGCGGGACGGGGTCGACGCGCTCCTGAACCGGCTCGCGCGGGGTGAGTGCTCGGCCTCGGGGGGCCTGCCTTCTCAGGCTTCTTCTCGGGGTTCTTTTCGATCTTCTTTTCGGGGTTCTGTCTATGAACAGAAGGTGCTGCTTACGGCGTCTGGGCAGGTCGCAGCGGGTGGTGCATATTCTGTTGGTGGCCCCGACTCGTCACCAGGACGACCCCTGGTAATAGCTTGCGATGTGGGTCTGGTTCTTCTCCGGCCTCTACCTATTTCCTCTGGTCGACTTGCCGTCCCTCCCTCTCTCATCGATACACCAGCTGCATGCCGGCCCGCCGGCGGCGGTTCAGCCCTAGACCCTTCGCGCCCGAGGCGCGAGGTCGCCGTCGCCCGATGAGTCGAAAAGGCGGGAAGAGGCGCGAAACGCCTCGCATGAGGTGTCGTCGGGCCGCGCCGCCGCGCCTTTTGGTGCACGGGACTCCGAAAAGGCGCGCGCGTGATGAGGTGCCCGGGTGTGAATTGGTGCAAATCTGCTTTACCGTCGGGCGGGTTTAGTGGGTGCGGGCGTGATTGGTTAGGTTGTTCAGCCGTTGAGGTGACTAAAAATGTGGCCGAAGGTGCTTGCCTGGTGGCGCGGCATCGAGAAATGGTCGAGCTCCCGATGAACGGGAACGGCACCGGAATTCCGGTCGCCGGTCACACCGAATGGGAGACGAAATGGCCGCGAAGAACATCACCGGGAATGGCGCCAACGGGAACGGCGTCACGGGCACCGAGAACGCCGGAAACGGCGCCGCCGCTGTCACGGGCGGGGCGCGCCCGTCCGGTGCGGCTGGGGACGTGTGGGACGCGCTGACGGGCAACCCGGGTGCGACCGTGACCGCGCTGGCCGAGGCGTCGGGTGTCAGCCGCGCAACCGTCACGCGGACGCTGACCGCCCTGGAGCGCGACGGGCGCGCCGCCCGGACGCGCGGCGGCCGGGACGGCGGGAAGCGCCAGCCCGACACCTGGCACCCGGTCACGGCCACCACCGCCGACGACACCCCGGCCACCGACCACATGCCGGACGCGTCCGCCCCGGATGCGCCGACCGGTGACGCGGACACCGCCACCGACACCCCGGTCGGCACCGACACCCCGGTCGGCACCGACGCGCCGACCGCCGACGACATCGCCACCGCGCCGGACGCGCCGACCGAGGCGCCCGCCACCGACCAGGACACCACCGACGCGCCGACCGGCACGGACACCGCCCCCGCCGGTGACGCGGACGTCACCGAACCCACGGACGCAGGGGACGCGGGGGCGGGGATGGACGCGGCGGCGGTCGCTGAGGCGCGGGACGCGTTGACCGCCCTGCAGGACGCCATCGGGGCGGCGTTGACCGCGCTGGACGCCGGGGACGGTGCGGGGGCGCTGTCGGCGGCCGAGGGCGCCTACAGCGGGTCGGGGTTGGTGCGGCGGCTGGTGCGCGCCGCCGCCAACGGGCGCCCGCGCACCGCGTCGGGCGCGCCGCGTTCGGCGCCGGGTGAGATGCGCGCGAAGGTCGCCGCGCATCTGACCGGGCACTGGGGCGCGGCGTTCACCCCGCACGAGATCGCCAAGGTGATCGGGCACTCGGCGGGGGCGGTGTCCAACGCCCTGGACCGGCTGACCGAGGCCGGTGAGGCCGAGCTGGTGTGCGAACGCCCCCGCCGGTTCACCGCCGCCACCGCGACCCGCCGCGCCGAGCGCGCCGCGCGCTGACCGCCCACCCGACCGCCGCACCGACCGCCGCCCGGGGGCGGGCCACCGCGCCACCCGCACCCGCCCCCGGCGTACCGACCACCGCACACACCAAGGAGCCATGCCATGACCACCGTTCCCACCACCCCGACCACCACCGCCGCGCCGACCACTACCCCGACCGCGACCGCGCCGACCGGCAGCACCCCGGCCACGAGCCCCGCCGTCCCGGCGCCCGGTGGCACCGGTCGCCTCGGATCGGGTGAGTTGCGCCGCAGGGTCGCCGCGATCCTGATCGACAGCCCGAGGGCGACCTTCACGCCGGGTGAGATCGCCCGGAACCTGGGCCGGTCGGCCGGTGCGGTCGCTAACGCGCTGACCGTGCTGGCGGACCGTGGCCAGGCCGAACAGGTGGCGACCAGGCCGCGCCGCTACCGGGCCACCGCCACCACCGGCGACGCCCTCAACGGCGGCGCGCCCGCCGCCCCGACCGCACGCCCCGCCGCCGCCCCCGCACCGACGGCCGCCCCCGCGCCCGCGCCGACGCCGGGCGCGTCCGGCGCCTCGGGGACTTCCCGGAGGGCCACCGGGACGTCCGGGAAGGCCGAGAAGGCGCCGGTGGGGCCGGTGGTGCGGCCGAACGGCCAGACCTACCACCCGCGCCGGTTGGCGGACCTGCCGGACGTGGCGGCGCTGCAGCGGCTGCGTGAGGCGTCCATCCCGGCCCTGCTGTACGGGCCGCCCGGGACGGGGAAGACGTCGCTGGTCGAGGCGGCGTTCCCGGACCTGATCACGGTTGCCGGGGACGGTGACACCGCCGTCGCCGATTTCGTCGGTGAGTACACCCAGGCGCCCGGCGGCGGTTACGAGTTCGTGTACGGGCCGCTGATCATCGCGATGACCGAGGGCCGCGCCCTGCTCATCGACGACGCCACCCTCATCTCGCCGAAGGTCCTGGCCGTGGTGTATCCGGCGATGGACGGGCGGCGGCAGATCACCGTCAAGGCGCACAAGGGCGAGACGATCACCGCCGCCGAGGGGTTCTACGTGGTCGCCGGTCACAACCCCGGCGTTCACGGCGCCGTGCTCACCGAGGCGTTGGCGTCCCGGTTCGCCGCGCAAATCCGGGTGTCGACCGACTACGACCTGGCCCGCACGCTGGACATCGAACCGCGCGCCGTGCGCGTCGCGCGCAACCTGGCCCGCCGTCAGGAATCCGGCGAGATCGGATGGGCGCCGCAACTTCGTGAACTGATCGCCTTCCAGAAGGTGTCCGGGGTCCTGGGCCCCGAGGCGGCGGTCGCCAACCTACTCGGCATCGCGCCCGAAGAGGACCGCGACGTGGTCGCCGAGGTCGTGTCCGCCGTCTACGGACGCGCCGTCACCCCGCTGGCCCTCGGCCAGCAGATCTAACCCGGCCGCGCTACCCGCCCGCACACACCCGCTCGCACCCGCACGGAGGACACTATGGCAACGCACGTCATCCCCACACCCGCCGCCCCGCCCGCCCCCGCGCCGTCCGGAACCGGACCGGCCGCCACCGGACCGTCCGCCACCGCCACCGCCACGGTTCCGGCGCCCGCGCCGGTGACCGGGCTGGGCGGGGCGTGGCTGCGGCTGTCGGCGGCGTTCACCGACGCCGTGACCGACCTCACCGACCGCGAAGACCTCACCGTGCAGTGCGCGCCCGGCCTCGGGCGAGGCGCGCCGGGTTGTTTCGTTCCGGCGCTGGCCACCATCGAACTGGACGGCAGGCATCTGCGCCTAGACCCGGACACGTGCGACCCGTCCTGGCCCGCCGACCGCGACCGCTACCCCGCCCTGTGGGGCGTGCTCACCCATGAGGCGGCGCACGCCACCCACACCCGCTGGGCGGTCCCGGACGGTGCGCCCGCCGCCGCAGCCGATGCCGCGATGGCGCTGGAAGAGTCGCGGATCGAGGCGGCGCAGGTGCGCCGCCGCCCCGCCGACCGCCGCTGGCTGCGCGCCTCGGCCACCAGCCTCGTGTTGGCCGACTTCACCACCCCGCCCGCCACTGCACCCACCGCCCCGCCCTCCCCCGGCGCGCCCGCGCCGTCCGGTGGCGCCCCGCCCGGCGCCCCGCCCGGCGCCCCGTCCGGCGCCTCGGCGGGTGCACCGGCGACCGGGCCGACCGGCGCGCCGACCGCGCCGCCGGTGACGACACCGCACGCGGCGATGACGCCGTGGAACGCCGGACGCGCCGCCGCGCTGATCCTGGCCCGCACCGACGCCGGAATCCTCGAACCAGCCGAAACCCGGCCTCTGGCCGAGGCCGTCCTCAACGTGCTCGGGCCGTCGCGGTTGAGCGCGCTGGCCGCGCTGTGGCACCGGGCGCACGCCACCGCCGACGATGACGCCGAGGCGATGATGGACCTGGGGCGGCGCTGGTGCCGGATCCTGGACGTCAATCCCGACCGCCCAGTACCGCCCCCGCCGCCCGGAACACCGGGCGCCTCGGGCGACCCGTCGCCGCTGGCCGAGGCGCTCGGCGCCACCATGGTCGCCGTGCACGCGGCCGCCGCCGAACCCGCCCCCGGCGCGCCCGACCCCGATCCGGCCGCCAAGCGGCGGCAGGAGAAGGACGCCCAAGAGGCGGCCGACCGGGCCGCACGGCGCGTGTTCGGCGCCAGCACCGCGCCGACCACGGCGCGCGGACGGACCGCGATCACCGGCACCCGCCCGCCCACCTCCGGTGAGCAGGCCGCCGCCCGCCGCCTGGCGCGCCGGTTGCGCGCCGCCGCGCACCGCGACCGCGTCACCACCACCCACACCTCACCCACCCCGCCCGGACGCCTGTCGATGCGGGGCGCGCTGGCCGCCGACGCCCAGCGCGCCGCCGGAACCGTCCCGACCGCCGAACCGTTCACCCGCACCTCCCGCCGCCACGTGCCCGCGCCGCCGCTGCGGGTCGGCATCGCCTGCGACGTGTCCGGATCCATGCTTCCCTTGGCCGCGCCGGTGGCATCGGCCGCGTGGATCCTGGCGCGCGCCGCCGGACACATCCCCGATGCCGCCTCGGCCACCGTCATCTTCGGCGCCAACGTCCGCCCGATCGTCCACCCCGGACACACCCCGAACGCCGTGACCGAGTTCGCCGCACGCGACCCGCGCGAAGACTTCGTCAAGGCCGTCGACGCCCTCGACTCCGCCCTCGACCTCACCCGCCCCGGCGCCGCCCGCCTGCTGGTCATCGTCTCCGACGGCAGGTTCAAAGACGACCAGCCCACCGACGGGCAAAAGCGCATCGACCGGCTCACCGCCGCCGGGTGCGCCGTGCTGTGGCTGTCGATGACGGCCAAAACCCGCGCCATGAACGGCGCGCACCTGGTCACTCTGACCGACCCCACCGCAGCCGCCGACACCATCGCCACCGCCGCCGCCCGCGCACTACGCAACGCCTAACCACGCGCGCCCGGTGCGCCCCCGGCATGGGCGCACCGGGCCGCACACGCCCATCTGAACATCACCCGGCCACCGGGCCATCCGGCCACCGGCCGGACCGCCGGGCCCCGACCCACCCACCGCACCGGGCCACCCGGCCACTGGCATCGGAAGCCGAGACGACCGCGAAGAGGAGACGCCCACCGTGAACCGTATGGAGACCTACATCCGTGACCGCCACGACGACGCCCACCGGGCGCGTTGCGAGGCAGAGGCGAAGATGCTCGCCGGCCTCGACGAAGGCGAAGACATCGCCGAACAGGTCGCCGCCGTCGCCGCAGCCCGCGCCTACGCGTCCTGGTGGGACGAGCCGGTCACCGGCATCGACCACGAGGGACTGGACCCCGTCGAGGCGCTACGGCGCGCCCGCGAGTCCGCCCGCTGCGCACTGACCGACCACACCACCCCGCGCCACGCCGACCCGTTCGCCCAAGGCTTCGCCATCGCCTTCATCGAGGCGGCCCGCACCTTCTACCGCGACACCGCCCACCTGGACGCCCTCACCACCCCCAACACGATCGGTGCCCGGTGAAACCGCCTCCCGCCGCCATCCCCGCGCCCGGGGCCGGTGGCCGGACGCCGCATCAACCAGATAGGCCTACTCGGCCTCGCCGCCGCGCACGCGGACCACCCTGCCCCTGCGCCGGTGCAGCGCGCGGCGGCCTACGCCGGGGGCGCTGGCTGCACCGGCAAACACCACACCGGCGTACGTCCCGCGTTGGACCCACGCCGAGGCCGCCACACTCCACCCGGTCAAACGCCCAACCACACGATGGAGAGTTTTCGATGTCCCACACGATCAAAATCGACGATGAGGTCGCCGCCCTTCTGGAGAGAAGTAGGAGGTATCCAGGTGAATCCACCGACGAGGTGCTGCGCCGCTGGCTCGGCCTACCCCCCGGCCACACCGGTCAGAGCGCTACCGGCTCGACGCTGACGGCCATAGAGCGCGCCGTCCTGGACGTGCTGACGACCACCGGCACCGCGATGACCGCTGCCCAGATCATGGCGGCGACAGCCACCAGCCCCGCCGCCACCGGGAAGGCGCTGCGGTACCTGGAACAGGCGGGCAAGGTTCACCGTCGCCACGTTGCCGGTAACGCCACCCGCCGCTGGCATTACGAATGGCGGATCACCGCTGACCGTGCCTCAGGTGAGGCCTGACCGGGGCACCTGCCGCAGACGGCCTCAGTCAGAGGAGGATCGCCGCAAGCCCCGCCCCGTCCGAGCATTCGTTCAGGACGGGGCGGGGCTCTGGGCACCGGTGATGATCTGCTTGACCTTGCGGCGGTCGATGCCGTACTTCTCGGCCAGATACCGCTGGGAAACCGGCCGACCCGGCCCGTGCAGGCTCGCCTGGTACTCGGCCAAGACGGCCTGCTCGACCGGCTGCACCAGACTGGCGCCGTCCGCACCAGGCTGCTCCAGCCCGGCGCCCCGGACCTCGGACACCGCCGCCGAGCGGGTCGCCCCGCGACGGATGAGGGTCATCAGCAACTCGAACGAGCCGACCAAAGCCAGCGCGGGCCAGGCGCTGACCAGCGCACCTATGGGGCCGTGTGCGGCGCCGTGCGCCACGTTGGCGCCCACGGTGGCGCAGATGCCCGCCGCCAGGCTCCACCCGGCCAGCGCCGGGATAGGCCGGTCGCGGCGGCTGGCGTCCAGGATCACCATCGACGCCGCCCAGATCAGCCCGTCCACCGTGAAGGGGGCCAGCCGCGCCGTCGCGCCGGTCTCGCCGTGGGCGCGGACGAGGTCGAGCATGTGGGCGTAGGAGATCAGCGCGGCGACGGCGGCGACCGCGACCACCGCCACGGCGGTGGTCGCCCTGATGAGGCGTTCGGTCACCGGCCGGCTCCTCTCAACCTGGTCTCTGCTCTCTGGTGTGCGGTGGGACGGGTGAAGCCGAGCAGGGTGGAGCGGCGGTAGGACTGGACCTGCACCACGGCCCCGGTGTGCGGCGCGGCGATCATCTTTCCGCCGCCGATGACCAGGCCGACATGCCCGGGATTGCTGGCCGAGGTGCCGGGCCCGGAGTTGAAGAACACCAGGTCACCGGGCTGCTCCTGGCCGTTGGGAACGCGGGGTCCGTGCCGCCATTGCGCTCCGGACACGCGCGGGATGGCGATTCCTGCGGCGCGGTAGGCGGCGTAGGTGAGTCCGGAGCAGTCGAAGGCGCCCGGCCCAGTCGCGCCCCATACATACGGCTTACCGAGCTGAGCACGGGCGTAGGTGATCGCCTTGGCGACGGCCCGGCCGGGCGGCAAGGCCGGGAACCCGCCTGCGCAGGCTGCTGGAGTCGCCCGGGGTTGGGCAGCCTCGGGCTGTCCGGCGCCGCCTTGGGCGTAGGAGCGGGCTTGCTGCAGCACCTTGTCCACGTAGGCGCGCGAGTGGTTGTACTGGAACAGCGCGGCGCGGACGCGTTCGGGTGCGCCGCCGTGCTTGAGGTAGCGGGCGGCGGCCGGGATCGCGTCGGCCGGATCGTAGACGTCTCTGCGGCCGTCGTGGTTGCCGTCGACTCCGAAGGCGGCCCAGGTGCCGGGCATGAACTGCATGGGCCCGGCGGCTCCGGCGTGGTTGCGGCCTGAGGAGATGCCGGGTCCGTTGCCGCGCCCGTGGTCGGACTCGACTTTCCCGACGGCCGCCAAAAGGTGCCAGCCGATCCCGTATCGGTTCCCGGCTGCGCGGTAGAGCCTCAGATAGGCGGGCGGGATGTCGCTGACGGAGTCGCCTGGGGCGGGCTGGCAGGCCCCGCTTTGGGACCCGGATCCGGGGAGGACCGCGCCGAGGACGCCGACGAGCACCGCGACCAGGCCGAGCAGCGCGGCGGCCGCTCCGACCACCAGCGGCATCAGCCGGACTCCGACTCGTGCCGGGGCACCGTTCCCCAGAAGATGGCCAGGTCGGCGAGTCGGAGCCTGCGGCCGGTGGTCCCGGCGGGCAGCCACACGGGCCCGGCGGGGCCGTCGGGTGAGGTGGCGGGGGTGTGGACGGCGGTGGCGACCGGGACCTCGGGAGCGCCGACCTGGGCCCGCAGGTTGGCTTCTCGCCGGGCGCTGGGGAGCCAGATCAGGACGGGTGTGGTGGTGCCGGTGGCTTCGGCGAGGTCGGCGTAGCCGCCGAGTTTGCGGGCGACGCGGGCGAGGGTTTCGGTGCCGGTGTCGTGCTCGAGGAAGAAGTCCAGCGTACGTGTCTCCCCGCCGGTGCGGGGCTCGGTCCAGCGGCCGAACGCGTCCGGGCGGGCCAGGTCACCCCAGTGCGCGGCGCAGCGGTGCTCGGACCACCATTGGTCCAGGGCGGTCCCGTCGCCGCGTTGTTGGGCGTGGGAGTGCAGGCGGACGAAGAAGTCGTTGACGCCGACCTGATGGGCCAGGCGGGGCGAGACGGCGATGCCGATCGCGGCATCTTGCCGGTATCCGAACTCGCTCAAGGTCTGGCCGTGCTGGACGGCCAGCACGTGCGCTCCGGAGGGCCCGAGAACCCAGTGCCAGGGCCCGGACCCGACCGGCCTCCAGGTCCGGAACCGCAGCAGCGCGTGCAGCCGGTGGAGTTGGTTGAGGCGCTGGCGAGCACGCTCAGGGCTGGGAAAGAACAGGGCGGTGAGCTGCCCGGTGGTCAGCACGCGGTGCTCCCACACCAGGGCGAGCAGTTCCCGGTCCCGGTCGGTGAGCCGGTAGGCCACCTCGGCCACCAGCTCGGCCGTCATCCGGGGCGGCCGGACTTGCGCTCCGCGCTGCCGGGTGGACGCCTTCGGCCGCCGGGTCACGACTCCACCTTGGCATCCGCGCCGTCTGCTGAGCCGTCCGCCGTCCGGTCTGCTGTGCCGTTCGCCGGGCGGTCGCTCTCGGTGGCTGAGGGTGAGGCGCCGGCGAGGTCGCGGAGCCCGACGGCGGGGATGAGGCGTTTGCCGTGCCCGGCGGCGTATTGCTCGCGGGAGGCGCGGCGGACGGCTACGGCGCGTCCGGGGACCGGGTCGGGGAGCGGGCGGGTGCGGAAGGTGAAGGCCGGGGTCGGGGCGTTGCCGTCCATCAATCGTGCGGCGGCCTGGTAGGCGCCCAGGTGGGAGAGGTCGTGCGGGGCGAGCAGGGGTGCGGTGTGGCGGGCGAGGTCGGTGGCGTCTTCGGGTGAGGCGGCGAAGTAGATCTTGTTGCGGGCGTCGGCCGAGACCGCGTCGCGTAGGTCTTTGGGGAGTTGGGACAGGTGCTGGTGGGCCAGGGTGAGGCTGAACCGGTAGGCGCGGGCTTCGGCGAGGATGTCGGAGATGGAGCCGGGCAGGTTGAGGAAGTTGTGCGCCTCGTCGATGTAGGCGGACGCGTCGCGCCGTTCGCCCTCGTGCTGGGTGGCGCGCGGGGTGATGGCCTGCCAGGTGTGCGCCAGCAGTAGCGATCCGAACAGGCGGACGGCGTCCTCACCGAGCACGCCCTTGGGCAGCCGCGCCAATATGAGACCACCGCTGCCGAGCATGCCGCCCAGATCGAGGGTGGAGGCACCGCCCGAGAGGGTGTTGCGGATGAACGGCCGCAGCAGTACCGCGCGGAGTTTGTTCATCACCGGCCCGATCACCGTCGCCCGCGCCGCCGGAGTCAGCTCGTCGTAGGAGGCCCAGAACCCACGCAGCAGTTCGTCGTCCAGGCGTGCGGTGACCCGGGTTCGGTAGGGGGTGTCAGTGAGCAGGCGGGGGATGTCGGCCAGGGTGGCGCGGGTGCCGTTGACGCGGGTGAGGGTCAGGCAGGCCGAGCGCAGCAGGTCGTCCAGGCGCGGCCCCCATGAGGAGGAGAAGCAGCGGCGGAAGGTGGTGACGATCGACTCGGCCGCGAACGCCGGATCGCCACCTGCCAGCACGTTCAGGCAGGGTGGGCGGCCGCGGTCGGCCGGGTCGAACACCACCGTCTGCCCGACTGCCCGTTCGGGGAGGCGGTCCAGGATGTCGGCGACCAGGTCGCCTTTGGGGTCGATGACCAGCGCGCCGCGCCCCGCGGCGGCGTCGGACAGGATGAGGTTGGCCAGGAAGGTGGACTTGCCGACGCCGGTCTGCCCGAGCACGTGCAGGTGCTGGCGGGCACCGGCGACCGTCAGCCCGACCGGCCGCGGCGCCCCCGCTTCGGAGTCGCCGAGCACGCGGACACCGGGCCCGGCCACCGGGACGGTCGGCGATGGAGCGATGGGGCGGGCACCGGCGCGGGTCACGCCGGGCGCGGCCAGGTCATACGGCAGGTGCGCCAGCGCCGCCAGCTCCGGAACCGACAGCAGGTAGCCGCAGTGCAGGTGCCGCGACTCCAGCCGCGCGCTGGGCTGGCGGAGGCGCCTGCGGCGCAGGCGCTGGTGGCCGGAGGTGAATAGCGCGAACGTGGACGCTACTTCGTGGGCGTGCGCCCGCAGCCACCCAGCCTCGGCCTGGTCGGGGTGGCGAGTGGCGACGCCGTAGCGGATCTGGACCTCGAAGCGCGGCTGGGCGGCCTTGCCGAGCACGGCGCGGACCTGTTCGGCGTGTTCGGGGTGCTGGCGAGTGAGTTCGCTGGGGTTGTGGTGCCCGGACATGCCGGGGGTGACCAGGTCGAAAAGGAGGCTCTGGGGTGCGGTGGAGCGGCCTCCGCGCAGTGCGGATGCGGCCCGGTGGGCTTTGCCGAGGCGGCGGCCGGTGGCGGGGCGGGCCAGGATCTGCACGGCTAGGTGTTCGCCTTCGGCCAGCCCGGACGCGGCCCCCAGCAGGCCCCGCAGGGGGTCGGTGTCGTGGTCGCTGGTGAGCGGGAAGTGGTCGGGCCGGGCCAGCACCAGTCGTCCGCCCGTCGCCTGGTACCCCTCATCGAGGGGGAGGGGCGGTGTGGCGGGATGGGTGGTGAGGGTGGCGCCGGGCCAGGACGCCCGGATGGTCTTCTCCACTATTCCGGGCGGGATGGTGCCGGGCACCCAGATGTGGAAGCGGACGCCGTTGTGGTCGGCGCGGTATTCGAAGGCCAGGTGCGGCTGCCCGAAGACCAGCCGCTTCCAGCGCGGGTGCGTGAGGCCGATGAGGCGAGCCCACCAGGCGGCGGCGCTGGCCGGCTCCACCTTCGGCGGCACCGCCACCTCGATCAACCGGGCACCCGGGGAGAGCCGGCTGTTGCGCCAGTCCCACAGCACCCACCGGACACTCGCCCACGCAGCGGCCGCACCGAGAACACCCAGCACGGCAACGGGCCCGTACTCCGTGGCGGCGTCGACGAGCCGGTGCGGGGCGTGACCGAGGTCGGACAGCAGCCCGTACAGGCCCGTGCCGCCGCCAGAGTCGTGGAGCAGAGCAGCGTCTTGGAGCAGGGGCGTGCGGGTCATCGGTGGCCGGCCTCCGTGTCCGTGTCCGTGGCTGCGGTGACCGCGTCGTGCTGGGCACGGCCGCCGTCGAGTTCTGCGAGTTCGGCGGGGTCGGTGGTGACGAGTTGGTGCTCGTGGCCGCTGGCGATGGCGGTGAAGGCGGCCCGGTCGGATCCGGTGCCGGTTCCGCACAGCAGGCCGTGGCCGCGGTCGGCCGCGAGCAGGAAGGTCTTCTCGCCGTCGGTGAGGTCGAAGGCGTCGGTGATCTGGTCGATGGCCTGGGGTGCTTGGCGGAGCAGGATCTGGGTGGCGGAGTTGGCGATCACCGCCCGCCCCAGATCCGTACCGAGCAGGTCTCCGGCGTCCTGGGTGACCACCGCGAGGCCGGCCCAGTGCTTGCGGGCGGACTTGGCCAGCCGGTACAGGAACCGGGCGCCCTCGTCCTCGCGCATCAGCGTCCAGGCCTCATCGACCACCACCAGGCGGCGGCGCCGCTCGTCGGGGTTGGCGACGGTCCGCCAGATCGCATCCAGCGCCAGGAGCATCCCGACGGGGCGGACCTCGTCGGGCAGGTCCCGCAGCGAGAACACCACCAGGTGCCCGGTCGGGCGGGTGGTGGTCGGTCCGGCGAACAGGCCACGGTACGAGCCGGTGGTGTAGGGGGTGAGCCGCGCCGACAGATCGGCCGCCGTGCCCGCCTCCGGCGCCTGTGATCCGGCGACCTGGTCGAGTTGGGTGGTGAGGTCGGCTAGGACGGGGGCGGGACGCGCCCAGGTGCGGGGGTCGGAGCCGATGCCGCGCGCACGGTAGGCGGCCAGGACCGCGCGGTCCAGCACCGCCCGCGCCGCCGGTGTGAGCGGCTCGTCCAGCATCGCGCCGATGAGGGTCTGCAGGAACAGCGCCCGCCGGATGAGGGTGTCGTCGCCTTGGCCGTCGGGGAGGTCGAAGGGGTTGAAGCAGACGCCGGGCGCGCCGAGTGCGATGCGGGTGCCGGCGACGTGGTCGCACAGCCGCCGGTACTCGTCTTCGGGGTCGATGACGGCGACGTGCACGTCCTGGTACAGCAGCCGCAGGGTTTCCAGTTTGGTGAAATAGGACTTGCCGGCCCCGGAACGGGCGAGGGTGACGGAGTTGTAGTTGTCCTGGGCGAACCGGTCCCACACCACCACGCCCGAGGAGTAGGCGTTCAGCCCGTACAACACCGGCGTGTCACCCAGCACCGGCTGCAGGTCGGGCGAGGTGAAGGGGAACGCGGCGGCGAGCGCGGCGGTGTCGAACACCCGCCGCGCCCCGATCGAGTCGGCCGCCAGCGGAAGAGTCGACGTCCAGCCCTGCAGGGCGCGGAACGTGGTGGGCTGAGCGTCCAGCAGCAGCGACGCGGCCAGCGCCCGCACCCGCTGCACCTCACCCTCCAGCACACCCGCGTCCGGGGCGTGCACCGTCAGATACAACCCCACCCGGAACAAACGCCCGTGACCCCGGGCGAGGGAGGCGGCGAGTTCGGCGGCGTCGTCGGCCGCGGCCTCAGCGGCGAAGTCGGCCAACCGCCCCTGCTGCGCGTTCGCGCGCGACGCCGATTCCAGGCGCGCGAGCTGGCGGCGGAGCCGCTGCGCGGCGATCAGCGGCGGAATCGGGTCGATGTGCAAGGACACGTCGAGGCGCCCGGGATAGGTCAGCAGCGGCTCCAGCCAGCCCGCCCCGACCTCCCGCGGATACCCGGTAACCGCGAACGACGCGCACACACCGCCCGGCAGTTCCAGCGACCGAGCGTTGACGCGCAACGCCGACGGCCCCCACCCCAGGCCGCCTTCAAGACCGTCTTCTGCCAGCTCATCCCCGGGGATATCCGGTAGGGCGGTCGGGCGGTCGGGCATGCGCGCGAGCGTGCGGAGCGAGGGTCGCATCAATCCTCCTGCCGATGAGTGATCACGTCGCCTGGGGCCGCGTTGTCCACAAGAGGGAGTTCGCCTGGGGATAGAGATTCAGCGACGACAGCGGTAGCGCTCGCGGCGTCTAGGACCTCCGCTGGAACCGCGAGCGCGGCCAGGGCTTGTACGGCCTCGGCGGCGCGCCGCAATGCGACCGCAGCCGAGGCGTCGCGCCGTACCCGGCGTCGTCGGTGCTGCCGCCATACAAGGACCGACGCCGGGGGCGAGGAGGGGATGTCGTCGGTGATGACGATGAGGACCTGCCGGATCAGCAGATCATGCTCGGCGCCCAGGTCGATGAGGAACGCCGCGTGCGCACCCGCGGCCTGCTCCAGCGCCGGGTCGGGCAGCGCGGGCGCGTGCCGAGAGATGTGGTCGGCCAGCCCGGTCAGATCGACCGGACGGGCCTGGACCAGCACCTGGACGGGCGCGTCCAGGGAGTTGAGCCAGCGGCCGAACACCGCCACCAACCCGGCCTGCTCACCGGCCGTCCGCAACCCGAAGGTCAAAGTGCCGGCGCGGACGATGACGGCGACCTCGCCGCCGGCCAGCTCCAGTGCCCCGTCCTGGCGGACAGCGCGCACCGGCAGCCGCAGCGGTTCGGGGAGCCGCCCGCGCATCCGGCACCAGACCGGTGGCGGCGCGACCGGCTCCCCAGCCGTGACGCGTTCCTTCCCGGCCCGCAGGTGGCGGAAGGCGGCGAGACAATAGCGGTCGAGGCTCATGCCGTCGTGGCGGGCGACCGCAAGCACGACCCCGACCGCGACCATCGGCACCAGCACCGCGACTAGGACCGGCAGCGGCACCAGCGGCCCGACAGTCACAAAGATCCACAGGCAGGCTGCGGCGGTGCCGGCCAAGATGCCCAGCTGCCGGGTGGTGAGGCCGTAGAGGATCTTGTCGGGCTGGTCGATGTCGGCCGGGATCTTCACACTCATCGGCGACTGATCGTCCTGGTGGCGGGTACTCATCGGCGCCTTCTGGTCTTGGGCGGGTCGGCCCACAAGGTCAGCTGCCGCCGCGGGACGGGCCGTTTGGGCATGCCGGGCAGCATCAGCTGCCGCGACCGCACCCGCGCACGCCCACCCACCGCCGCACCGCCGCCGGATGACGGCGGCCGGGGCACGCGCGTCACCGGGACCGGCAACGCCAGCTGCGCTGGCCGCCGCGTGCCGCCGTTGCCGCCAGCGGGGATCGGCAGCGACATCTGCATCGGGGTCCGGACCGTTCCCCCACCGCTGCCGGGCCCAAGGCCGGACGGCGGGCCTGGCGGCATCGGAATCGCACCAGCGGGCATCGGGATCGCTCCGCCAGGCAGCGCCGGCAACGGATCAGAAGGGCCCGGCGACCCCAGCGCCGCGGGCGCGCCACCAGAGGCCAAGGCCAGACGCGACGGTCCGGGCA
Organism: Spirillospora sp. NPDC047418; assembly: GCF_040643275.1. Taxonomy (NCBI): domain Bacteria; kingdom Bacillati; phylum Actinomycetota; class Actinomycetes; order Streptosporangiales; family Thermomonosporaceae; genus Spirillospora; species Spirillospora sp. NPDC047418. The sequence continues at coordinate 11,246 of NZ_JBEYTW010000119.1, read as the reverse complement.
GCCTCGGCGGCAGCCGAAACAACTGCGGAGCCGGAGGCGGCGGTGGCGGCGGTGGCGGCGGGTTCCAGAACTTGCGGGGGGCGGGGACGCGGCGACGCATCAGGGCACCCAGACCCCGGTAGAGGATCAGGCTCTTCACCAGGCCCGTCAGTGCGCTCGGCTGGGCGGCGCGCCAGATCGTGCGGGCGGCCCAGGACGGGACACGGACCATGATCCACAACAGGCACAGCGCCAGCAGCAGATCGATCCCCGTCCCCGAAGCCAGCCCGAGAAAATGATTACCCGAATCGCCCGACTCACCTCCGGGATGGTCGACGTCGGAGAACAGCAGCCGGAACGCGGTCGCCAAGATCAGCGCCTGACACACCCCGATCGCCAGCACCCCGGCGATGCTGCGCCACCACAACCGCGCCAGCCCATCGGTGACCGGCAGAGCATGGAACATCAACGCCACCGGCGCGGCGGCGATCAACACCATGGTCAGCGCGATCCGGATGATGTAGATGAACACCACGCACAACGCCAGCACCACCACACCCAGCCCGATGAAAATCGTGAACGGCTGATTAGGCACCAGGCTCGCCACCAGGTATCCGGCGATCGCCTTGGCGACCCGCCCCGGATCGATCGCCTCCGCCCCGGCCGCAAGGAACGCACCCGACAGGCCGTTGGCGAAAGTGATCGCGTAGCCGATCAGGACGAAGCTGAGGTTGGAGGCCGCGAACGCCCCCACCAGCCGCGCCACCAACTGCCCAGGCGTCAACTCACTCCCGGGCAGCGAATGCCCGGCGATCAGCAGCACCCCACCGGCCGTGACCAGCAGCACGTAGCAGGTGTTGGCGATGGTCTGCGACACACCCCACAAATCCTTCGCCCGCGCCATGTCCGGCGAATCCAAAGCCGGGGTGCCCAGCGCCGTCTGCGACAGCACCTCAAAGACCGGCTTGGCCGCACCGGTGACCAGATCGGCGAACCACCCGTTCACCGCCTGCTTGGCCATGCACCCCACGTCCATGAACCCGCACCCCGCCTCCTCCCCACCACCCGGAACCTGTCCACCCGGCGCCGGGGACTGCCCCGGCGCCGGAGAAGGCGCCGGGACTCCGGGAGCCGACTGCGACGGCGGCGGTGAGGGCACTGCGGGTGTCCGGGGCGGCTGTGTGGGGGAGGGGGCCGACGGTGCATTCGGCGACGGGTTCACCGACGGCTGCGGCACCGGGTCGGCGGCGCCCCACGCCGCACCGGCACCCGCGCACACGACCACACCGGCCACCAGCAAGACCAACAAGACAGCCGTGGCGGGCGACGCCCAGGACCGGTGCACTCGGGCGGGCGCAATCGTGGTGGCGGTCACGAGGGCGCGCCGACGATGCCCTGCAGGATCTTCACCAGCAGCGGCGCCAGCACCGCCACCGAGTACCCGACCGCGGCGTACCGCAGCGTCTTCTTGGCCGCCTCCACCTCACCTGGATCGCCACCGGCCAGGATGTAGCGGACCCCGCCGATCGTGGCGAACAACGTTGCCAACCCCACCAGCAACCCCACGATCACATTCCGCAGATTGGTGATCACCTCGTCCAGCGAGGCGGCCTCGGCCAGGCTCGTGCTGGCTTCGGCCACACCGGGGACCAGCAGCGCGCTCACCCCGCACCCGGCCGTCCACAACAGCGACGCGGCCACCAACCGGCCCCGGCCGCAACGGCGCCTCGCCGAACAACAGCCGGTGGCCGGCCTCGCGGCGGGCCGAGCGATACCCAGAGCATGCGGACGGTCATCGGGGCCAGGCGGGTGATTGCGGGTGTGCATGGCAGCGTCTCCGAGACTGAGGACGGGTTCGGGCTGCCAGCCGGATCGCCGATGTCGGCGCGGTCGGGACTGCGGGTGTCCTCCTCAAAGGAACACGAGTGACGGATGTGATGCGGCGGGGACCGGGTTCAGGCCGTCCGCCCCGAGGCCGCACCGCCACCGGTGATCTCGACTGGCACTACTGAAGCACCGCGACCAAGCCCCGAATTCGCTCGCCCAGCCGCGACGATTACCAAAACTTGAACCACATCACTCGCAGGTCACCACCCCAGCCGGACACCGCAACCCCTGCCACACGGTCTTCGCGGCCCCAACTCGGTGGCCGAAACCCACTTCGGCAGGCGGTTGCCGGGCAAGCCGCGATCAGGGATCTGATCAAGAGCGGAGGGGAAGCCGGGACGGGGTTACAGGCCAAAGAGCGATGCCAGGGCCCTCAGCGGGACGTCTCACGCGCGGGAGCGACTCGTCACGCACCATCTGCGGCATGAGCGGATGTTGGATCACGGTGCCGGCCAGCGGCCGCCGGGACTACCGAAGCGTCACGGCGTAAGCGGGAGCGCCGGAGAGGCTCACGAACTGCGCTTCCTTCTGGAACAGGGTGGCAGTATTGCTGACTGACTGAAGGCCAAGGTGTACGCTGCCGCAGTTGATCGTGAGCCTCTGTTTAGGCCGTCGGTGACAACAGCGGCAGGCTTTAGCATTGACGAACGATGCAGATAAAGAGCTCACGCACCCGCTTCCAGTGGCGAGTCAAGGCCAAGCCGACAGCGAGAGCTAGGTTCAATGCTCTCGCGCTAGTCGTCATCTCAGCTTCTAGGTGAATCGTCGGCTTGTTCAAGGATCAGCGACGCCGCCAGTTCGATGTCTAGCATAGCAGCGCCTGAAAAGCGCGTCGAAAGCACCTGATGTAGGTCTTCCACTTTATATTGGCTGGCAGACTTGGCTTGTTCAGCTGAAGGGGCCACCAGCTTCTTGTAATTATCGAGATACCACTCCACCATCTGATCCACCGACACGTAGCGATCTGTCGCCATTCGCCGAGCTATGCCCAGCACGAAGTCAATGTCACTCTGGGACGGCTTGACCATTGCAGCTCTGTGTGCGATCTCAGATCGCGTTCGCCAGAGCGCGATGAGTCGATCGTGGTCGCTCTCACTAACGTAGCCGAGGCTGTACAGGGCAGATAGCTGCTGCCGTGGCGTCCGCAGACGCTCGTCTAGCGCCTTGCCAATAGCAAAGCGAGCAATCGCTGCCTCTAGTGCCGACCATGCCATCAACAGTCCGGCAGGAGGGCTGGTAACCGCCACGGCGGAAGCATCGGCAACATACTTAAGGATGGCTGTCACTGCTGGCTCTTCTTCTGCCGTGTCCCCGAGCCAGTAGACAACGAATCGAGCGTTCCGCACTCGCGGCACCTGGCGAGCGAGTTCGTTCACTCGCTCGCGCGCGACGGAGGTTCTGGACGCGACTTCTCCTACGAGCACTTCTGTCGCTCTGGTGGCGATGAAGTCAGGCTGTAGATCACCGAGCTCTGACGGAAGAGCCTGAGCCCGCGGTTCGACGAGCACCGTCCAGCCGTCGTCTCGCAGCTCTGCCACCACCTCTTCCAAACGACGCAGCACGTCTTCCTGACTCATGGCAACTCCCAATCGGCAGCTGCTTCCTCGATCCGCACATGGACGAACGGTCCGCCGGAGACGAAGCCGTCAGCCTGCGCCGGCGTCATGCCGCGCACCCTGTACGGCTCATTGATGTCCCTCAAGTGCCCGTGCGTGTCGGTCAACTGAGCGTCGTCCACGTACGCGATCCCACAGAGCGCGTCCTGGATGGGCTTGATCATGTTGTCAACATCGAGGGGCGCGCTCTCGTGGTAGAAGGTGATGTGAATCTGGACCTTGCTCGCCAGCGGCGGGTCGCCAGCCGTCCATGCTGCGAGTGCAGCCGTTGACACCTTCGTCTTCCAGCGCCGCCTGGTGGGGGACTTGGACTGCACTGAGGCAGGGATGCCCAGTACGACGAAGTCCCATGGCAGCGACGGCACGGGGCTCATGGTATCGGCCCGTCCGTACTGGCGACCACGGCTGGAGGCTGACTCAGCGAAGGAAAGGTCGCCTACCATCAGCCTACCCACCGAAGTTCCGGCGTCGTGCCACCGCATAAGGGCTCTGATGGCTGCAACGGCCGCCGGGCAGCCGAAGCCTCCTTCTACAAACAACGCCCACCTCGCGGCAGAAGCGGATGTTCTCAGGGCGTACCGTCGGGAGATGCCTCTGCGGGCCAACAAGGAGATCGAGGACGCAGCCGTCGGCTGGGTCATCAGCATCGAGAAGCAGGCGGGCCGTAGCGCGAGAGACACCCGTTACTTGGGTGACGCCGCAGACATATCGAGCCCACCACGGCTGATCGAGATCAAGGCGTACGGCGGTTCCGCCCGAGGGCAAGAACTATGGCTTGAACCTCGCCAGTTCGATGCCGCGCGTGGCAATCCGGACTTCTGGCTTTACGTCGTGGAGAACGTTCGGCAGGGTGATCCTGCCGAGTTCCGACTGATCCGGATCGGGGGCGACGAACTGACCGCTCTCCTCCAACGAGCCACCGAGCGGCGCTACTACACCGTCCCCTTCCCCGTCGCCGTCTACGACCGACTACGACAGTAGCGAGATCGCGCACCCCAACAGCGAGCAGATCGCGGCAAATCCGGAAGTCCTCAGGAAGTTCAACAGGGGGCCTTGAGATGTCACCTGCTGTACGGTGCCAGTCCCTGGTTCCCCGCGACGACCAGGGAATCGACAAGTATCTGCCACTCGTCCAGATGGCCGAGTTCCTCGGCCGTACTGCGAACTTCCCTGAGCCAGTTGTTCGACAGCAACGACTGCTTGACTGTGACACGGCTGTCCTGGATGCACAGATCGGAAACCCAGCGCAGGCCGCGAGTGACCTGTACTTCCGCCGGGAGCTTCCGCAACATGCTGATGAGCCCGTCGATGCATTTGGCCTTCCCGTGGGCGGCGGGTAGCCAGTCATCGATCAGCTCGACGAGGTCTTCAGCGCGGACCCAGTCGATGGGTGCACCGATGACCTCGTTGTACAGGCCTTGCGTCCACGGAAGCGGGTCCGGTAGGAGGGCAGCGGCGGCCCAGTCGCCCCAGTGGCGGTCCTGATAGGGGCTCGGGTCGTCGCTGAGGTACCCAATGGCGTGGCGCAGCAACGGTGGCCAGACATCTAGGGCGGCTACCGCGAGGCTTTCGTTCTCTGCGCCGGCTGCCGCGAGACCGTGCAGGAAATTCGACATCAGTCCTGCGTCCGCACGAAGGACATCGAGGTGATCAAGCACCGGCCTGGCGTCACCGTTCTTTTCAGAGCCCTCGAGCAGGGCTCGTGCGGCGACGAGGGTGTGCGACCCGCGGTCGTCCGCGGTCCAGCCCTCCTCTTGCTGGGCAACCATGGCATGTCGCTCGATGTCGAGAAGGGCGCCGAGTAACGTGGCTGCGTCGCCGGTGCAGCAGTGGTCTGAGGATGCGGCTGCGCCGAGTCCGCGTATGGCTGCGTCGAGCACGGCGATGTCGATGGAGTCTCCAGCCAACTCTTGAAGGCGGTCGGTGATGTCGCCGACAATCTGGACGTTCGGTCGCCGCTGGGCGTGTTGGTCCCACGGCCCGATCTCGGCGATACGAGCGGTCTCGGTCAGCCAGTTCAATGCTGTCCGGTGGATGCATGGGTCGCCGTGGCACGGCGCTGCCCAGACGACATCGCATCCGCGCGCCAGGTATAGCCGTGTCTCCAGGGAGGCCTTGCCCGCCATCGCGAGGCCCGCCTCGGCAACATCATCGGCCGAGCCCCCTGCGGCCTCCAGGGGGGGCGGTCATCGCAGATGTGAGGAACGCCGGCAAGACCCGGGCCACGGCCCGGTCGGCGCCGAGGTCGAAGTACTGACCCTCGTGGCGCTGGTCCTTGGCATCCTGGAACGACAACGCAAAACTGAGAACGAACTCGGTCGCGAAGGTCCCTTCGCCGCCCAGCGCGTTCATGTCACCGGCCGCGGCTCGTTCGATCGCTGCGCGGACGACGTGGGCTACGGCGTCCACGGCGCGGGTCGGTATCTGGTCTGCATCGGACTCGAGCAATGAACGGCCGACTGCCAGGTCCTCGGCGATCTCCTCCGAGGTGGGGGGCACGTAGCCGGCATCGTATTTGGCCGAGCCCCAGTACCGGGTCTGCAGTCGCATGGTGGTCTGCACGAGTTCCTGGTGGCCCGCGTGCGTCTCCTGTGCGGCCTGGACCTCAGGTGGCGGAACGACCTCGAGGTAGTACTGATCGCCATGCTGAGTGATTCGGTAGCGGTCGGAGTCCAGGCTCGCGGCCCAGTTCTTCGTCAGCTCTTGGCTGATGCCGAGCCGGTCGCCGTTCTTGACGAGTTGTTCGGCGACCTTCTTCAAGGACTCGGCGCGCTCTGGCCCGCCGTGAGTCACCAGCCATGCGGCCACCTCACGTGGTGTCCACTGGCGGCGTTCCAGGTTTGCGAGGCCTTCGGTTGTTGCTCGCAGTCCAAAGTACTCATTCGTCTGGCGGCCGAACTCCAGTTCCCAAACGACTGGCTCGGCGAGGAACGGATCGAGCTCGGTGTCGACGTTCTCTAGGTGGCGCACGAGCAGGCCGAACAGCATCCCCGGGACCGCCAGGTTCTCGCATCTGTCCAGGAGTACCTCGACGACCTTCTTCGGTGGCGCACCCTGGCCCAGTAATCCGTCAGCGAGGCGTTCCATCGCTTGGAGCGCACTCATTGCCGCGTACGGGCCGGCTGATGTGCCCCGGTACCAGCTCCAGAGGTGGCTGTCGCCGACGTACAAGCGGGCGGTGCCGTCGAGGTTCAGGACCGCACCCCGGTCTTCATCCTCTTCCTCTGCGCCGCCGGTTGAGTTGAGCTGAGATCGCGTTTCGACTCGCGCCTGTGCACCACTGTTCAAGATGTTGTTCAGCACACGCACCGATGTCCGCAAGGGTGCGCTGTGGAACAGCTGCCAGAATCCACCAAAGTAGTACTGGAAGAACGGCGTTCCAGTACCGGTCCAGCGGCCTTGATGCTCTCGGATGCCCTCATGGTGCCAACCATGCTCATCGTCGATGTAGTAGGCCTCCATCAACCTCGCCAACAGCTCCGGGTTCTTCTGCGCCAAGGCGCGGGCGCTTAACGGCGAGTCGGCAGCCGGGGCCAGGAACGCCGGCGCGCCGTCGGCGATCCCCCGAAGGCACGCTTCGGCGGCTTCGTTGATGTCCGGTCCGAGCAGAGCCAAGGTCTCGACGAACTCTTCCTGGGTGAGGTGGTAATCCAGCTCGCGTCGACGTCGACGCCGCTCAGGCCTCGAGCTGGGCAGGACGTCAGCGTTGGTGTCCCGCTGAGGGAACGAGTTCCAGAAGGCGAGCAGGCGGCCTCGCAGCCTGATGCGCAGCTCGTTTCCCGCCGGTGCGTTCGCCAAGCACAGGGCCTGCAACCAGTCCGCGAGCAGCTCGAACGACTCCTTCGACACATCCCACGGCGCTTCTTCATCGAGGAGAGTCTGCACGACTGGGGTCGAGACGACGGGGTCGAGCAACGTGTTGACCTTGTGCCTTTGCTGAACCACCCGAACCACGTCGCCCAGCACGAGGCCAACGGACTCATGCGCGAACGCTGTCTTCAGGCACTTGTAGGCGGACGGCGTCTCCAGAACCGCCTCTACGGGGACGTCGGCCCACCTGGGCCCGTGCGTTGCCGCGAACGGCGTGAACTGCGAGAGCAGCTGGATGAACACTCGGTCGGGTTGACAGCCCGGTGCTTTCAGAAGTCCCTTGCATGCGAGCGTGGCGGCCGACAGCGCCCACCTTGGCACGCCGGCTGCTCCCAGCATCTCGGTCGGGTTCTGGCCTCGGACTAGGAGGATGGCGGTCGCATACCGCCGGACTTCGTCGTGCGCAAACTCCGGTTGGTCTCGATATGGGCTCGCGGGCGCGAGCAGATGGTCGCGCCGCAACGCATCGACCGCTGCAGCATTGACGCCGGCACCAGGTCGTCGGTCCTGGGGCAATTGCATCGTCGACGCCGCCACCGCGAGCAACGTCTGTTCGCGAGCCTCCGCCGAGCCCACGCCCGGGCGCCCGTCGCCTCGTACAACCTTGCTCCACACCAACTGCAGGCACTCCCACTCACCCAGCGAGCTATCGGGCTCCAACCCGGTCCGTGCCAACAGGTCCAACACAACGGGCCGTCTCAACAGCGAGTTCGCGGGCAGGTCCCGCAGGACCGCCCGCAGAAGCGGGAAGTGGTCCGAGACGATCGAGATGTCCTCGTCCTCCAGCGGCTTCATCGTGAAGGATGAAGGCTTTCCGAAGCCGAGCTCCACCTGCTCCCGTACGAAGCTGGATGCCTGGTCAGACGTGACCACGGCGACCCCGACGCCTGCGGCAGCTGCGGCCAGCACCAGGTCGCTCAACAAGCCAGCGGACCGCTCCAGTGCCACATCGGCAGCGTCGACAACCAGGACCCGGCTCGGTGCCGAAAGTTCCGCGAGCACGTCCTCTATCGACATCCCAAGGGCGGCACGAAGCTCCAAGCTCGACTGCGGCAAGCTCCGGAAGTTCACCACCACCGCCTCGAATCCCGCAGGGTCCGCGGCTTCAAGCTCTTCGACGGCTGACAGCGACAACGCGCTCTTGCCGATGCCCGACTCACCAGATATCAACAGAGCCGACCCCGGAACTCCGGCTGCGCGCAGAGCTTCTGCGAGCTGCTCGCGACGGTCGACGAACGCGATCTTGACCGGCCCACCGGACGCCTCATCACCGATGGTGGTCCGCACACCGGCAACGGCCAACTTTCGGTGTTCGGCGATAACCTTCCACGCGCGCCGGCTTCGCGTCTCGGCCGAGTCCAAGACGACGTGAAGGTCACGGCGCAGGAGATTAAGGTCCACCACGGCGCCGGTCGCGTCGTAGCGGGTTGCCTCGACCTCAATTCGGTCCCGGACCACGGCCCCGTCGACTTGTGCCGCGGCGACACCGTCCAGCGATGTCGCCACCGCCGTGCGGTCGCCGTGGTCCGGACTCTGAACAGCGAACCCCAGCACGTGCAGCCGACCAAGGAGCCGCCACGCCAGCCGCAGAACCTCCTCGGGCGAGGTGCCGTCTTCGACAGCCTTATCGACCATCTTCAGGAACTGGTCGAGCCGCTTACGCACCGGATTGGACCAGCGGCCATCGACATCCATCGACGCGTGGAACGATTGCGGGTCAGCATTGGCTCGCGCGATGTCGCACACCATCGCGAGCTGATCCCACTGATTGGACCAGCCAGCGGTCGCGACCGCCACCTGGTGGGAATCGCTGTCGAACTTCTCCACCTCGGCGAGCAGCGACCCCACCAGCTTCACCGTCTCGCCATCACTCTGGACGAAATCCGGCGTGGCCCGACAGGCCACGGCGAGCGTCACCTCTGCTGCGTCGTCGCCACACTCGACAAGAAGGTCATCAACCGGGTGAGCCGGACCGGTCTGAAACGACACCCTTCGCACCGACAGCTCAGATGCTTCGGCCCGCCGGACTCCGGTCAATATGCTGGCCAGGTATACCGTCGCGACGCGATGCGCGAACGAAACCCCTCCACCACCGGTCGCGTAGGTGCTCGAACCCCGCTCAGTTTCACCGGCAGGCTTGGCGCCTGCGTCCTGGGGAACAGCATCCGGCGCAGGCGTCCTCTCACACTCGGACCCAACGGCATCGTCTGGCGCAACGGGCTCGTTCATGTGCTCCCCAGATGACATCGCGCTCGCAATGACCGGACGACTGACCGTAGCGGTGCGCCGCGAACGATGCAGCCCTAGTTGTCGCATCCCTATACGTTGTCGACCTATACCCATGTCATCGTGGCATGCGCGGACGCGCGGCACTCAATCTGAAGGCGGCTTGTCCCACCAAGGCTCGGTCGCGACCACCTCATCCGGGGCATGATTCTTCGCGACCCCGCTTCAGCAGCGCGATGCCCTGGACTATTCACGGCGGAGTCCCACCCTCGAGCCACCAGCGAAGCAAGTCCGCGGTCTCTCTGGACGGGGAAGCTGGTCCAAGGCCACGGGCCTTCCCCCAAGGCTCGCCCGGGTGGCCTTCAGATGGACTCAAAGATCGCGGTCGAGCATCCGACCGGCGGCAGATGAGTGCGTTGGAATGCCTGCTTACGCGGCTGAGTCGTGGCGGACATGCACGTCCGTGCGGTTTGCGCTGCCACTGGGGGCCACAAGGTCCCCCGGCGATCTCTCGCTCTATGAAGAGACAACGTGTCCTATTGAGGCCTGAACGTGGCCGGCTCTACGAGCGGCGCGCCACGATGGTCCTCTGGATCGCGAGGAGATCGGTATGGGCAAGGACGACAGGAAGATCGTCTTCTTTGCGGCCACGGTGCTGCTGGTGATGTCCGTCCTGCCCGCGGGACTGCTGCTCGGTCCGCTCCACCTGGGAGACGGGGAGGCCGCACGGCTCGCGGCCGTGCTGACGTTCATCGGCGTCCTGGTGACCGCGTCGGTATCGCTGATCGGGTTCATGGTGAACCGGCAGACCGAGCACCGGCTGCGGACCGAGCAGGCGGAGCAGAGCCGCCAACTCAGGCTGGACTCGGCGATGCGCGCGGGGCAGCTCATCGCCCCCGCGGACGGGGCCTCGTCTGATCCGGCCGCGCTGGCCTCCGGGCTCCTCGCGCTCACCAAGCTGGACAACGCTGATCTCGCGGTGACCCTGCTGGTGGACCTGTGGTCCCCCGAGAACCCGCGCGTCTCCCATGAGACCGCCGTACTCGTCATCGACGCAGCGCTGCGTTCGTCGTCGTCCAACGCGCGGCTCATCGCCGCCGAACTGCTGTGCCGCCACTCGACGCGCCTCAACCCCTGTCAGTCCCTGCACTGGCCGAGTGCGGTGGAGGGCTGCTGGATGCCGGAGTTGAGCCCGCGGGCCAAGCTGCTGCTGGTCGAGGCACTGGTGAACATGACACTGGCCGGACCGACCAACGAGAGCGCCCTGCGCGCGGTCGCGGTCCGCCTCTACGGCATCTGGCGCGGCGATCCCGACGACCGGGTGCGGGGCTGCATCGGCAAGCTCATCGACTCGCTGATCGGCAGGCTCAACGACCTCGGCTACAAGGACTTTGTGCAGGGCACGCAGCAGGTCTTGCTGAGCGAGTTGCAGAAGGCCGCCCGGAGCAGGAACGACAACCCGGACGGCTACCTCGACCGGCTGTCGACCAGATTCGCCGACGACCTCCGCGACTGGGCCCAGCGGTGCGAAGGACTGCCCACAGAGCACGGATGCCTCGCCACCGCCGACTAACCTCGGGCTTTCACTGGACGGCGGGTCGGGAGTGACCGTTTGGACAAGAAAAGTGCCCTCGAGCTGGGAGGATAGGGCTTGTCGAAGGTCCTGTC